>JAQUMG010000218.1 GCA_028718265.1 Candidatus Omnitrophota bacterium | reverse complement strand
AGTTTATGGGAACGCTTTCATCATTTTTTAGCATCTTAAGAAGCGCTCGGCTTGAGCGGATCGAATACCTGCTAGACGTTTTTATTTCTATTTTGATAGGCCAATCATGCAACTATTTGATCAAGAAGGGATATTTTTCAAACAGGAAAGCGTGGTATCTCTCACTTTGCGCGGTTATTTTATATATTGGCCTGGGTTTAAAATATAAACTGTTTGACATCTCTGATGCGTGCATAATCAAAATTTTAAGCCCTCTCATGCTTATCATCCAGTTCTTAAGTCTGGCTATATTTATGGCCGGCATATGGCTTACAAGAGGTAATAAAAATTCCGTCTTTGCGGTTTTATTTGTTTCGTTCGCTTTATTCTTAATAGCGATCACGGGCCATGCGAGGATATTCTTCGGACCGGAGAATATCCAGCATTTTTACGGATCGCCTCAGATTGAAACAATAAAGGCGATCGAGAAAGGCAATCTAGGGAATTTCCGCGTAGTTGATTTGAACGGTTCCCATCAAAGTAAATTGTTGATCAACGGTTTTAAATGCGCCGATGGCTTTGCTAATGTCTATCCGCAAACGTACAAGGAATTCTGGGAAAAAGTCATTGAACCCGAGATAAAAGGATCGGAAAGATACAGGAAGGAATTATTAGGAACATGTTCTTTTGTCCATCTGTTTTACAGCGGTCCAAAGAATGAGCCGATAAAAGAATTAAGTTTTAATCCCGATCTATTGCGATTAATCAATGTCAAGTATGTGTTTACGGATGAAAGCATATTGGATTGTGAAAAATACGGGTTTATTGAAATCGCAGCAAAAAGCTCCGCTTATGTAAAAAACGAGGCTTTTAATAGTTATTTCAAATGGGGGAAATATTTCAGCAAGCGGGAATTTTACGTATACAAGAATAAATATTATGCCGCTCCCGTGTTTTTGACCGGTAATTTAGATACCTTTGATAATAAAGAGCAGTTATTGGACCAATTAGGAAAAAATGATTACAACTATTTGATTAAGCATACATTCGCATTTAAGGATAATGTAAAAAGCATATTATCTACTAACTTTAATACAACGGATTCTACGATTGAGCGTTATGAATTAACGCCGGACGAGATCAGGGTCTGGCTAAATAACAAATATCCGGTGATATTAAATTGGACAACCAATTACAATCATAATTGGTCGTGCGAAATAGACGGCAAAAATACGCCCATCTTCAGGATCTACAATTCATTTATGGGCGTTATAGTGCCTCCTGGGCATCACGTCGTTATCCTCAGTTATAGGAACATTTATTTGGATTATGCGTATTTGATATTGGTTATAGGCTTTATAGCCATAAATATCCATGCCATCAGATATTTAAAGACCGTTAAGTGACAGGTTAAGGGGGTTGAATTAGTGGGCAGAATAAAAAAAGTGGTATTTCTCATAGAATCATATTTTAATAAGAGAGATTACGAGCGATTTGGCATTGAGACCCTGGAAAGGAACGGGTTTGAAGTGCAGGTCTGGGATTTTACGCCGATCATAACTTCGCCTGAGTTCGGTAAAGTGCGGCCGCCCGACCCTATACAATGGGATAAACTATTTATATTTGAGACCAGGAAGAAAGCGGTGGACGCGCTCCTTGGCCTGGATGAGTCGGTATATATCGTTTCCCTGATCCGATGCTTCAGCAAGACCTTTTATCTTTATCGGGTTCTTAAGAAGAAGAAAATACCCTATTGCGTTCTCGGGAACAGCACACCTAAAAGCACGAAGAAAATAGAAGTTCTCGCAAAACAGTTTAGGAGTGTCACTTTTAATAAAATAATCCGGAAGATCATCGAATGTAAAGCAATTCAAAATCATTTTGTTTCGCCGGCCGACATGGTCGTCGCGCCGGGGGAGAGGCTTCTTCCTTTTCCCTATGTCGTGGATAAGGACAGCAAGATACTATGGGCGCACGGTTTTGATTATGATGTATATATGAAGATAAAGGACCTACCAAGCGTATCAGATTCGAAGTCGTTGGTGTTTTTAGACATGTATTTCCCGTATCATCCGGATTTTGTAAAATACGGGATTAAGCTGAACGCTGATCCCGGGGAGTATCACATGTCGATTTGTCGTTTCTTCGAATATCTTGAGAGGGAATTCGGGGTTAAAATAGTAATTGCTGCGCATCCGCGCTCGCATTACGAAAAACACGGTGATTGTTTTGGCGGGCGAAAAGTTATCCGCGGAAGGACAGCCGAGCTGGTAAAGGACAGCGGTCTTGTGATCGCGCATAATTCGATCGCTATTGATTACGCAGTATTATTTAAAAAACCGATCATGTTTATCACGACGAATGCTTTTGATGCAAGCCGGATTGAAGATCCTTCCGTAGCGTGGCTAGCTGATTATTTTGGCAGGAAAGTGCATAATCTCGATAGTTCTTTTGCCGTGAACATTAGCGAAGAGATGAGGACTAATGAACAGGCCTATAGAAGATACAAGAACGATTATATTAAAAGGGAGGGTTCCGCGGAATTGCCGTTTTGGCAGATCGTGTCCGAAAGGCTTATGCAGTCGTAGAAGATGATTGCGATATAAAAAATATATGGTCAAATCTGACTCAGGTATTTGAGCTAAAGCGTTATTTAAAATAAAAGGAGGACGTCATGTCCAGAAAGACGATCAAGTTAGGCAGCAAGGTCATAGGCGACGACCATCCATGCTATGTAATCGCGGAGATAGGCATCAACCATAACGGCTCCCTGGATATCGCGAAGAAATTAATAGACGCGGCTCATGAAGCCGGATGCGATGCGGTCAAATTTCAGAAGAGGACCGTAGAGGTCGTCTATACGGCCGATGAGCTCGCGAAGCCGAGGGAGAACCCTTTCGGCCCTACGAACGGCGACCTGAAGCGCGGGCTGGAATTCGGCCTGAAAGAGTATAAGGAGATCGACGCCTATTGCAGGTCCAAGGGAATTGCGTGGTTCGCGTCATGCTGGGACGAAAAGTCCGTCGATTTTATCGACCAGTTCAACCCGCCGTGCTACAAGATAGCGTCGGCGTCGTTAACGGACAGCAGCCTGCTTAAATACCACCGCGCGAAGGGCAGGCCGATAATCCTGTCGACCGGAATGAGCGACATGAAGATGATAGAGGATGCCGTGAAGATATTGGGGGCAGAGGACCTCTTGATAATGCACTGCACGAGCACGTACCCCTCGAAGCCGGAAGAGCTGAACCTACTCGGCATCACTACGCTCAGGGGAAAATACGACGTACCGATCGGTTATTCGGGGCATGAGGTC
>JAQUMG010000217.1 GCA_028718265.1 Candidatus Omnitrophota bacterium | reverse complement strand
CAGGTTCAGGTTCTTATTTGTAGATGACGCAGTACAGTCTATTATGCTGTCGCTTTTCAGCAAGACGGCGGCCCCTTACAGATGCTATAATGTCGCCGGAGAAGAGATCATAACTTTAAAGGAACTGGCGCAGCAGATTTTTGAGATAGCGGGGAATCCTGGCCGGGTAGTTTATAATAAGGATGCCGGTATCCGGAATCGGGTATTGAATATAGACAGGATAAAAAAAGAACTCAAATTTGAACCTAAAACCTTAAAAGAAAACCTTAAGTTGATGGTCAGCGGGATAAAAAATGAGAAGGCGTGCGCTTTCGGGAGAGCCCGGCATGAATAACGCTAAAATCGCGATACTCGGTGATTCGAGGACGTTCGATACTTATTATTACAATTCGCAATATAAAGAACACTACGGTTATGATAAGACGTTTCCGTTCCTGCTCCAGAAAGCGGTGTGGGCGGATTCCGGCGGTGCTATGGATGTTGTTCATATTCCGGATCATTTCCGAAGCAGGAGCATAGAAAATAATATACTGCGGCTTGCGTTGACAGATCCGCTCATGGTAATTATGTGCAACGGTATCTGGGAGACGCTTTTGACTAAACAGATCTTCATGGAATATGCGGAAGCGAAGAAAGGCGAAGAATTAAAACTGACGTACAATTCACGGATGATGGCAGATCTGTTTAAATCAAACGAATTGTCAACTTCGCCCAAGAAATATTTTTCCGAACAAAGGCAGATCATCTCTTACTTCAGGAGGAGGCAGCGCCGTTGCGTGCTGATGGCGTTGCCGGTTCCTCCGCCTGCGCATCTGGGTGGGCTGCATTACGCGGGTAATTACCACTGTCCGACGGAGTGGGGCGAATGCCTGGAGACACTTAATGACGTTATTAAGCCGCTGGAGAGAGATTACGGAGTATCTATAGCAGATCTGCACAACCTGATAATCAAAAACGGAGACTTCGGAAAGAACCTTATCGACCAGTGGCATTTTTCCGCGTCGTTCCACGCCCTGTTAGCCGATTATTTCAAAAGATTTCTGAAAGAGAATTCGAATCTTCCGGATATCCCCAAAGATCATATCTCGCATGAATTCATGCTGCACAGAGATATCGGCCGGCATACTTTATTGGTATACGGCACCGGAGCCGCCGCAACGGATTGGGTCAGAGATCATCCCGGTGCCGGAGTAGAGGCATCTGTCAGTGATGCGAAAGATATAAAGAAGGCGAAATCAAAAATAATTTTATCGGCGGAGCCGCAAGAATTACGACAGGAGTCAGAGGTTAAGATTTTACGGGATATGCCTAAGGACAAGATCCTTCTTTATCCGGAAGAGCTGGACGGGGCATACTATAAGTCTCTTAAGGGGATGTGATGAATCTGAATGCCGGCGAAAAGATAATAGCTATTCAACAGCCGAACTATGTCCCCTGGCAGGGGTTTTTCTACAAGATTATGAAAAGCGACGTCGTTGTCCTGCTGGATGGCGTTCAGTTCAGCAAAGACAGTATCATAAACCGCAACAGAATAAAGACCAGTACCGGCGAGATGTGGCTGACGGTCCCGGTGCTGACAAAGCATGAGAGGAATCAATCTATAAACGAAACGCGCATCAATAACGCTGTTGACTGGCGAAGGAAGCACTGGAATGCGATACGGCAGAATTACGTAAAAAGCCCCTTCTTCAATGAATACGCTTCTTTACTTGAAGACATCTACAAGAATGAGTGGGAAAAATTGGCGGAATTGAATACGGTGCTCATAAAGACTATGGCGGCCTGCCTCGGCCTTGAAAAAGATTTTATAAAAGCCTCGGCGCTTAACGCCGCCGGGAAGAGCACCGACCTTTTGGTTTCTATTTGTAAGGAGACCGGCGGGAACGTATATCTGTCCGGTGAGAGCGGTAAAAAATATATGGATGACAGGAAATTTGAAGAAGCAGGGATAAAGATAAAATACGCTGGTTTTAAACAGCCTGTTTATAAACAACTTTACGGGGATTTCATACCTAACCTTTCGGCGCTGGATCTTCTCTTTAACTGCGGAGCAGACAGCCGGAAGATATTAGAGGGTGCATAATAATGGACAGCAGGATAAAGAGCGATAAGTTTTCGTTGCAAAGGTATAAGAAGATATTACAAAGGGCCAAAACGCTCGGATATAAATTTTTAAAACTGTCAGATTATAAGGCATATGTAGACAGGCACTCCAGGCTTCTTTTTATGAGGCATGATGTTGATATTTCCCCTATGAATGCGCTGAGGATGGCGGCAGTTGAACAGTCGCTCGGCATAAAAGCGACTTATTACATAAGGGTGCACTCCATATTCTATAACCCGGCAGCACCGCCGTTTTTCGATGCGCTGAAAGAGATACTTGATATGGGTAATGAGATAGGTGTCCATTACGACTGTACATTTTTCGAGGAGAGAAATATGGACATCGCCGACGGGATACGTGAAGAGGCAAAAATTCTGGAATCAATTTTCGGCGTAAAAATAAAAAACATAGCACAGCATAAGCCCACAATGACAGGATTGTTTACGGCCCTCCCGAAGGAATACATCAGTGCTTATGACAAAGAGCTGATGAGAAAGTGTGCGTATGTATCCGAGAGCGGATTCAAGTGGTGGGGAGAGACATTATCCCAGGCTATCGGGAAATACCCCAAAATATATCTTCTTACGCATCCGGATACGTGGGTGCATGCAAATTTAGCGATGGCTGAGTCATATGCGAAGACATTGAAAGAAATACAGAAATTAGCAGGATGTTATGTATCCGATTTTACGAAGTCCACTAATCATTATCTGCGAAGGCGGAAAGCAAAATAGAAAGGATATCTGCGTGATGAAGAAAAAAGAATTTGTAGTCCTCGGGATCCATGACGGCCATAATGCATCGGCGTGCCTTCTTAGAGACGGCCGTATAACAGCAGCGGTTTCCGAAGAGCGGCTTTCCCGCGTCAAAAATGACTTCGGCTATCCCAGAAGAGCGGTTGAGAAGGTGCTTGAAATGAGCGGCTTAAGCGGAGCAGACATAGACAGGGTGGCACTGGGGACCCGCTTCATGCACAGCGCCGAATTTTTTCAGGATTGGAACTGGTATCGCAAGGGCTACAGCCAGCAGCTGGACGATATGGATAATGCGAAGGCAAAAATCTTGGCCAGGCTCCGGGCAGACGTGGTCGGCGAACTCGTCAATCCTCAACGTCTCTCCGCAGTTCGGGCAGGGTCTGGTGATGACGGCGCTACTGTCCATCGGCCACCCCCACGGGACCGCACTTGCCGCCGTTG
>JAQUMG010000216.1 GCA_028718265.1 Candidatus Omnitrophota bacterium | reverse complement strand
AAACGAATCTATTAACTTATATCCATAGGATATTTTTTTATACCACGAGATGGTCTTTGATCCTAAAAAAGCCCTGATGACAATGGGTAAATTTTCCACTCCCCACGCCCACCGGCGTTTTTGTTTGTAAATATTTAAGAAGGTCTTCTGCAGGGAGGGGCCTGTCGCGATATCCATGGAAACAATCGTGTATATCGGTACTACGTGATAACCGCCGTCATAATGAATAAAGGCCTTCCAGAATATCGCCGAATCGTCGGAAATCATATCTACCGGCCAATAATCAACGTCTACCAATGTTTTAAAACTCATGCTGTGGCTGGAGAAAGTGACCAATTTCCTTGGATTAGTCGCCTCAATGAGCTGGAAAAACGACGTGCCGATATCTATGATCCTGGCGAACGCCGGCGCATCCCAGATATTATTGTGATATACCGGTATAGGCTGATAACTTGACTGCAGCCTGTCAGGAGAAACCATATAATAATACGTCAGGCAACCGAAATAACGGGCATCCGGGACCGTATCGGCATCAAAACACGAGACCAATACGTTTTCAAACGGGATAGCATGCTTTTTAAAATACTCCGCGGCCCCGCGCGCGGCACACGCCGCATTAGCGCCTTTTACCTTGGCTTCATGAAGTTGATTCGCGGGATGCGTAACGATAAAAAAATCGAGAAAACCATCCCTATGATTTTCTCTTATTTTGTTCATATCGAGTTTCACTTGCTCGGAAGCAGTTTCTTCAAGGGCGATTATTATCAAGAATCTTTCGGGGGGATATATCCCGTTTTTTATCGCCTTAATACCCGGCTCTACCACGTCAATAGTCTCGCGAATGACCGGTATAATAACCAATTGTACTATATCTTTAGATAACGGCGGTAGGTTGCCGCTTTTTTTAAGGTGAGCGAGCTGCTGGCAATGCATCCGCGCGGATATTTTATTCTTGAAGCCGCTGACCTTTCCCAAATCGCAAAAAGCAGGTTGCTCTGACTTTAGGCGATCGACTGCGGCAATACGCTCCATCCAGCCGGTATTTTTTTCAATCTCAAGACGAATATAGGAAAGAACAAGAAAAATATTCATGTAGATAAGCCGCAACAGCCAGTACAAGAGAAAGGCGATCATAACAACTGCCGCGACAAGTGGTTTCAGTATCGAAAGTATGCATATCCCGATGATGACGGCCCAACTGAAAGCGCCCGGAAGGATCTCTAAAAGCCGCTGACGTTTTTTTTCTTGGATTGATGCGGTATGCCGCGAGTATTTAAAATCCATTAAGGGTTCCCTTCGCGGGAAACAATGCCTATCTGCATAAGATTTCCCCGCCTATCTAAATAATATAAATGATCGTTTTTCTCCGAATAAAATATGTCTGAGCCGGACCTTACACTGACCAGGTATTCGACATAATTTCTGCCGTCGGGGAGTAACGCCATCAAGAATACTTTATCTTCGTCTCTGAAAACAATATGAGTCCCGTTATAGGCCCAGAAACATTGCGAGATATATTTCCCTCTTTTATAAATAGGCCTTGATCGGATCCGATTCGGTGATGACAATTCCTGTTCTTCTTCGCTGCTGAACTCGGCGATCCCAATCGTATTCTTTGTCCAATACATAAGCTGCTGCTTCCGATCGAAAAACTCAAATCCGGCTGCTTGATATTTAGCGATATCCTTATGCGGCAAGATCACTATTAAATCATCTGCATTGCCCTGGAACAGCAATGCACCGTTTCCAAGCACCTGTATTTTATAGTAACTTGACTTATTAAAGAGGTTTTTAGAGGAGGCTCGCCCTTCGAACAATACCGTTATTTGCTTTTTGTCCAAAGTCATCCTTGAGATTACGTTGTCTTTCCTCAGGATATACAACGATTTTCCAGACAGCCCAAATCCTTTTACTCCTTCTATATATTTTGGATAAAGAGACATCGACGTTATATCAAGGCGATCGAGGTGGTTTTGATAAAGGGCAAACAGAATGTTCTCGTTCTCTACGCTTTCCATGACCGAAGGAGGCTTATCAAGGAACACGGCGGTTATGTCCTTTATTTTCTTGTCCTCCCCTACCGAATCCATAAGAAGATATTTTCTTTCCCGTAGAGAACCTCCATAGGCGATTAACGTTGCCTCCTTTGATTTAAAGATAGAGGCCGCTGAAAAACCATGATGGCGGGAACTTTCGATTACCAGGGGATCTAATTTTTCTCTCTCCCGATTAAAAGAATAAAAATCTTCAACCCGAGAGTCTTTCCGCACAAGAAATAAGTCTTTGCCCGGCAAGAAAATTAAATTACTGAAACTTGCTTCTTTGGAAAGCTGGCGCGGACGAACTCTTTCGGGGATAAGCAGGATATTTTCAAAGGCTGTTGATTCTCCTGCCTTGACAAATACTTTATGACTCCATGGGCGATACTTCTTCAGCCTGATATTGACCTTATAAGCCCCGGGAAGAAGCTCGGCGATAGAGGTAGGTGTTCTGTACTTATAGTGGCTTTTTCCTAAATACACATGCGCCCCTGAAGGCACCGTGGAAAGATAAATCAAACCTGCCTGAGAGATCCCTTTATGGAGCGGAGAAAAAATATAACCGAAAGAATATAGGATCAATAAAGGGCATACCAAAAGATAGATCAAAAGAAACAAATAGAAAAATATCTTCCTTGCCAATAACATCATCTTCTACGTAACTTTGGTTTTATTGGGGATTTTGGGGAAAACGCCCTTATTTTTTTGATGTGTCGGCGCGCTTTTCTTGCGCTCTTTACCAAACCCTCTTTCTGTGCTCTCGTAAACGTCTTTATCCGACGTTCTTCCATAAACGCAAGTTTAAAATATTTATACTCTTTGTGCCACACCAATTTTACGGGCCTGCGATCGCGCGTGTACTTCGCGCCCCTGCCGGCATTGTGCAGCTTGACGCGCCTCTTTAAATCAGGGGTGAAACCGGTATAAAAGGAATTATCGCGGCATCGTACGATATATACAAAAAACCTGCCTTTTCTTATAAAACTTCGTTTAGTCATCGGCGTTATTTCTTAAGGGCGATCTTTTTGCGCGTATCCCTATGGTGCCTATTCCTTCACCTCTATGGAGATGGTGTTGGAGTTAATGGTACCTGTCCAAGCATTCACCGGCTCCCTTGCGCCTGTCTCATAATCGAAGCTTTCTCTATAATGATTACTATCAATGGCTTGCAATTTGTTAAAGCGCCACAAAATCAACTATGTAGAAATTAAAAAAAATTACGTGTATGATCCAGATATGCCTAAGGCTTCCAACCTGTATCCTCAAAATTTCTACCTGGCTTA
>JAQUMG010000215.1 GCA_028718265.1 Candidatus Omnitrophota bacterium | reverse complement strand
CAGTGTATTTTGTCCTTACCTGGTCTATGGGGTCATATCCGTAATATTTAGATTTGCCGCGCGGGTCTTTTACTTCCGTAAGCAGGCCGTTCAGGTAAAAATACTGATATTTTTTACCATCGGGGCCCGTAACTTCTTTTATTTTCCCGGCGGACCAATAATCGAATGTAAGAGAACGGTTTGAAGGATCGGTAACGCGTTTTAACCGTTCCTTACCGTCTATATCTTCATAATGTAAGGTATTACGGTTGTCAAACCTGTCCTCTATATATTCCAGCCGGCCGTTTATATTAAAATGATATTTTGTCCCGTCTTTTTCCGTAAGCGTAAAACTGTCTTCATCCACGGAAAGGACATCGTATATTCCTCTGGGAGATGTATATTTGCCCCCGACGGGCGGACCTATAAAAACCGGCCTTCTGTCATCATCTTTTACCACCATTACGCCATATGGGACCTGCTCGATCCGCATGCCGTAAGTATAAGTCCAGTTCATGCCGAATGGCTCGTCTCTGTCCGGCGTATTAAAATCGCTGATAATGGGATCCAAGCCCGTTGGAGTCACAACAACATCATCAAAATGGCAATGCGAGAAGCACGCCTCCAGGGCAACTGCGCCGCTTCGGAGCTGCGGAGCAGTAGGTACATTAAATTCCGGCCGGTCCTGGTCATTGAAATAGACTTTTATATAGTCGAGACCGGAGACTATTTTAACGGTATTCCAATCATCCGGGTTCAGCGTAGTATCGTGAGAGATAACGTAATATTGGCCCTCTATAACTCTGCCTAATTCAACTTTGTGCTTTGCGTCTATCAGAACATAATAGGTATTGTTAGCGTCCAGATAATTGAAATTGACCCGCGCGGTCATCCATGGTTCGTTAGTGCCCGCAACTACGGTTTTCATGCGCAACGTCAGTGTATATCCTCCGTTTATGAATGTGGAAACGCTTCTATCGCCGTGGCCGCAATACTCATCGTTTACGATCCTCCAGGGGCCGGCGCCGGGTTCCGGTTTCCATTGATCAAGGATGGCGGGTGATTGGGAATTATACGTCCTTTTTAATTCTAACGGAATAAGCCCCTTCGTCTGGACCATGAAATCCGTCTCTTCGGAGCAAAGATTGCCGTTTGCTATAACCACAGGGTCGGCCGTCAGCAATAATTTAAGCCACCATGGCAGGCCTGAATTCAGTAACGTATTCTGGCAAAGCGTGCCGCCGCGCTCCTGCTGCATTTCCATTCCGGAAAGGGCCTGCATGCCTTCTTCTCCGGCAGCAGACGGCTTTATTGGCATAATTTTCATTCTGCCGGTCCAGGCGGCTTTTTTGGGGGTTTTCTTATTGACGATAAGGATTTTACCGTCCCAGTCGCCTTTAAATATATCCATAGAATATTTAAAAGTATTTCCTATCGCGGGATCGAAAACTGTAACATAGGAATCTTCTACCGAAAGAATCCTGACAAAGTTGCTGCCTCTGTTTATGGCAGTAATTACTTTGCCGCGCGCAAGAGCAGATTTCAGACCTTTTATAGTAACCTTGAAGCCGTTTACTTCGAGTTTTTTCGCTTCAAATGCGTTTTTGAGCCCCCGAAATGAAATCTGCCCCCGTTTTAATCCTGAGAGTCTCTTTATTTCTTCCGGCTTAGCCGTTATCCCAAAATCATCATACACATCCGAAATAATAAGAAGGCCCGAATTGACTGCTTTCAATGTCTGTGGCCTATCATCGCCGTATACAACGGATTGCAGCGGGCAGAATCCCGTCATTGCTATAAGAAACAGCATAATAAACGGGGAAGCTATTTTTAACCTTCTTAGCATGTTGTTCATTTTTGCCTTACGGTTCGGGATATATCGTAATTCCGCTCTGAGGCGACGTAATTTCTATAAATAATTCACTTATACCGGCTTCGCCATACGCGCCTATAAGCGAGCCACCTTCTCCGGCAGTTAATGCGGGTGAACCGGCTTGTAAGTGAAAATCATCGTTCAAAGGATCCAAAAACAGCGGGTCGTCCTGGATGTTTCCCTGAATGCCTATTAAATCAAAATTAGTTGCCGCCGAATCAAGCCAGAAATTTCCGGAGTTTTGGTTAAACAGGTTATTATTTATATTTGCTTTACGCGTAATAAAAAGTCCGGCGTCTTCATATGTTAAAAATACGGCGGAATCCTGTGTGCTGTCGAATATATTATTTAAAATATGGGGGGTTTCCTTGTGCATGCGAAGGACAATGCCGGTTTTGTTATGATAAAAAGTATTATTTTTTATCTCACCTGAAATCGCACCTCCAAACACTTGTGAAAAATAATATATGCCGCAATCGGTATCCTGAATAAGAGTTGATTCTATTTTCGGCGTGATGGCGGGATTATTGTACATGTTCCATATCTGAATTGCCTTGCCGTAATATTCTATAGGAGGGACGGATCCTTCTGCAGAATTTATGAGTTCCAAATCAGGCTTAATTACGCATTTTTGTATGACAGGTGCGGAATTGATGATGGTGATGCCGGCGTCTGCTTCCAGGTTCAATTCGGTATAATATGCATTATTATAAGACAAAAGGCTGCCTTCAGGAAATAGCACCGTAAAATCTTTTAAAGTACAATCGGCATCCTTAAAAAATACCCGGCCTTTAAGTATTACGCTTCGATGAGTCTCTCCGGCAACATTTATGCCGTTTTTCATGGAAATGGTTTCCGGGTAGGCCCCTGAAAATACAAAAACCGTGTCACCTGACACGGCTTCGTTTATTGCGTTTTGGATACTTTCGCCCGGATGGACTTCTATTGTGGCGGCATGTACCGGGTTTATTAGAACTGCTACTAAGAGCGAAAATAAAAAGCTAGCTGTGATTCTACATTTAGCCATTCTCATACCTTATGTTATGTCCGATGCAGTAATAGTAGTATCTTTAACTATAAGAAATATAAGGTACCTAAGTATATCATGTTTAGGCTATAAGTCAACAGAAATATCCATCTTTTTTAAATACTAACAATGGCTGTTTTAGCTTTATTTCTTCCCCACTTTAGGCAAATGTTTTATTAATTCGAGGCTTTTTGCCAATTCCTCTTCCGGAAGATGGTACTCGCTGAGTTTCCCGGATAGATATTTATCATAACCTGCCAGATCCATAAGGCCGTGGCCGCTATAATTAAAGAGGATTACTTTTTTCTTACCCTCTTTTTTGGCCTTTATCGCCTCTTCAATGACACACGCTATGGCGTGGCTCGTTTCAGGAGCCGGAATACTGCCCTCCGTAGCAGTCCAGAGCAGTGCGGGTTCATAGCACTTTATCTGATCGTACGCCCGCGGCG
>JAQUMG010000214.1 GCA_028718265.1 Candidatus Omnitrophota bacterium | reverse complement strand
AGGGTCAGGACAATCTGTCCTTATCGTCGGCCATAATCTGTCTGGAGGCCGGCTCATCGAAATGCTGATGGGCAAGGATCCGGACGGCAGCGATTCTCCGGGGAATGCGCGGCTCTGGCACCTGCAGGAACAGCCGGACGGTAAGTTTAAACTAATCAGGTTCAATATTCACCCTGCAGAAAGATATTTCCGGAAAAGCGATTAGATTTAAAAATCCTCAGCAAGCGATTTGATAAATTCGGGAGGTACTTCAAATCCGCATTCAATGGCTCTGCTGCAATGGTAAGAAGCTTTTTCGAAATCCTTTTTGTTGTAATACAATACCGCTAGACGATAATGGGCATCGCCGTACTTCGGGTCCAATTCAATAGTTTTTTCATATTCCGCTATAGCGTCCTTTATCCTGCCGTTTTTTGCGTAAACGCCGGCAAGGTTATAATGCGAATCCGTATTGGCCGGCGCAATTTTTATAGCTTCCCCGAATACCTCTACGGACTTGTCTAACATGCCCATCTCGGAATATACAAGCCCGACGATATTGAAAGGTTCCGGTCGCTCCTTATTTATAGCGATACTCTTTTCAGCTTCGGCCAGGGCCTTTTGAGGCATGCCTTTGAGGTAATATAAAACGGCTAAGGCATGATGGGCATTAGCATTCTCCGGGTTTATATCGATAGCCTTTTGATACTCCGCAATAGCGCTTTCCGGCATATTTCTCCTGGCGTAGACGACAGCAAGGTTATAATGAAACTCCGCGTTGTCAGGCTCTATATTTATAGCTTTATTAAATGACTCTACGGCCTTCTCCGGCATACCCGCTTCGGAATAAATAAGCCCGAGGGCATTAAGAGATGTTGCGCGTCCCGTACATACCGCGGAAGCTTCACGGATTTCGGAAAGAGCTTCCTTGCGCATACCTTTTCTTAAGTAGGCCCTTCCGAGAGAAGTATGGTTTATAAAAGAGCAGTCTTTTTCGTAATCCTCATTATTCAGCTTTATATTTACGAAAGCAAAAAAACAGATAAGGACCGCTATGTACAAGGCGCACTCTTTTGCTTTAAAAGGCCTTATGTAAGAAGCGGCTTTAAAGAAAGCGTAAGAGGCTAGTATTATAATGAAGGGAACGCAGGGAAACCTATATCGGTCAGATACGGTAAAGAGAAGCAATGCCGCCATATTGGTAAGGATAAACGAGATTATTAAGTAAACGCTGCCGGACCGCTCCTTTAACGCGAATACAAAACCCAACAGCGCAAACGGTGCTATGATGCCGAAAAAAAACAGAGGAAACCTTAGTATGGGGATAAAATTGCCGCAAAAATAATAGTCTATGTTTGAAACAATTTCTTTTTTATTCCAAAAGAGAATAAATTTTCTGAATAAAATTGCCGCGTACCGGCCGGGCTCATTGCGTATAAAGCGCAGCCCCTTTCCAAGCCAATAATCGGATGCCTGCTGAGGGGTGAGCTTTCTTTGCGTCTCTTGCTCCGCCTTGCGGATAGAGCTCTTGACGTCTTCTATGGGGGAAGTACTGATGTCTTTTATATAGATCCTGGTACCCGTAGCTTCGGGGTTATTGCCCATATAAAAATGTATTCCTCCCGAGGCAGGGAACGGCGAGAATCTTTTTTCGACAACGTAGTTTCTTACTGAAAAAGGAAGTAAAACAGCCATCATACCCGCACAAATGAGAAGCAGGTTAATCGCATTCTTCCCGGCCGTATACTTTCGGCGTAAATAGAAAAGCCAGAGGATCAGAAACAGGAGAAATAAAACTATAAACGGCGTTATAAGCGCGCTTAAACCAAAAACCAGGCCCGAAGAAACCCAGAGCGCCGCCCTATCCGTGTCTCTCGAGTGCAAAAGAATAAAAACAAACAGCACGTTAAGAAATGTGACAAGGGTAACTCCCAGAAGAAAACCGGTGTAAAAAATAGCCATACCATAACACGCGTAAATAACAGAAGCCAGGAGCCCTATATTTTTTTTGTTAAATGCCTTTACGCATATTAGATATAAGAGTACACAGGTTAAAGAATCCAGGACTATTTGCACAAATACTACGGACATTAAATTATGCCCGAAGATCCGGTAGGTCACGGCCAAAAAAAACGGATAAAGGGCGTTAATATAGGCCATTTCCGGCATTGCGAAATTGCCGGCGATAATTTTATTCGCGAACGCTTCATAAAGATAAGAGTCCGACGCGAAAAATCCCAGAAAAGGGGTGTGTGCCAGCTGATATAAATATACTAGCCTTAATAGCAGGGAGAAAACAAAAATACCTGTCAGCACAAGCCAATTTTTCATGGCTCTAGTATACAATAAATCCTGCAAAATGTGTAGAATTTTAGGCACGAAAGTAATATAATTAGAGAGGGACAAAGGTTACCATTTTAACCTGGTTAGAACAGAAGAAGGCATTGTAAGATGTAGAGCGGAAAGTGCTTGATTTTAGCAAATGGCTGTGTTAATATACACAAACTCGGAAAAAGAAAGTGAGTTACGGAATGCCCGAAGAGCAGAAGCAGAATTTAATGGATAAAATAGTTTCGCTGTGCAAACGGCGCGGATTTATATTCCAATCAAGCGAGATATACGGCGGACTGGCGAGTACGTGGGATTACGGACCACTGGGAGTGGAACTGAAACGCAACCTGAAAGAGGCATGGTGGCGTTCCAATGTATTCGAGCGCGACGATATAGAAGGGTTGGATGCTTCGATCCTGATGCACCCCATGACATGGATGGCATCGGGCCACGTTTCAAGCTTTGAAGACACTCTGGCCGACTGCAAAAAATGCAAAAAACGTTTCAAGATCGAGAACCTTGCAAAGAACAAATGCCCCGAATGCGGCGGAGACGTGACAGAGCCGCGCCAGTTTAACCTTATGCTCAAGACGCATCTCGGGCCGGTCGTCGACGCCGGCAGCCTTACGTATCTCAGGCCCGAAACGGCGCAGGGTATATTCGTAAATTTCCAGAATGTAGTTAATGCAAACCGCAAAAAAATACCTTTCGGCATCGCGCAGATCGGGAAATCATTCCGTAATGAAGTAACGACAGGCAATTTTACATTTCGTTCGCGCGAATTCGAGCAGATGGAGATAGAATTTTTCGTGAAACCCGGCACGGACGAAGAATGGTACGAGAAGTGGGTCGCGGAACGATTTAGCTGGTATATGAAACTCGGTATCAGAAAAGAGAATCTCAGAAAGCGCCCGCACGAAAAAAGCGAACTGGCTCATTATGCCAAGGCGTGCACTGATATAGAATATCAATTTCCTTTCGGCTGGTCGGAACTCGAAGGCATAGCCAACAGGACAGATT
>JAQUMG010000213.1 GCA_028718265.1 Candidatus Omnitrophota bacterium | reverse complement strand
CCCGGCGGTAACAGCAGCTTATGAGATTGTTGACATGACTGAAGGTTACTGGCCTGGATTCGCAGAAGCAGCTGCACATGGCTTCCATTTCCCAATCCATCCTGCTTGGGGTGGCAATGTTGAGTCACTGGTACCAGAATTGGTTACTGATATATGGACTGCGATTGTAAGTGACGATTACAACGATACAACAGTTCAGGATATTTTGGATTCACTAAATCTTAGTGCTCAAGGGAAATTGGACGCGGCAGGGGGAGCACCTGCAAATTACAATTCACCTTGGCCAGAAGCTAATAATTAGCAGTACTAAGTAAAATAAAAATTTTGGGATACCTCTAAACAGGTATCCCAAAATGATTTTTCTATCAAATTTTGATAGAGGACATCGGATATGAGAAAACGTATTAAATTTGGCTCTCCTCGAAATGATGTATTAGCATATCGGATGATTTTCCCGACCTGGTTGACTATGACAATAGTCCATTTTATCCCAATAGCGATAGGGATATATATTAGTTTTCGCAACTTAAATAAACTCAATATAAGTAATATTTATGGCACAGATCTTATCGGTTTGGAGAATTATTTTAAGTCACTTCGGTCAATGAAATCAGATTTTCTATCTTCCTTATCCATCACCTTTCTTTTTGTCATATTATCAGTTGCTTTATCGTACTTATTGGGTTTGGCTTGCGCATTACTTGGGAATGAAAAATTCAAGGGACGGACTTTATTTAGAGGAATGATGCTCATTCCTCTGATCATTCCGAGTGTTGTTTCTTTAACTTGTCTTCGTTTCATGTTTCAACAAAATGGAATAATAAATTATTTGTTATTACAATTACATATTCTAAAAGAGCCAATTTTATGGTTGGTAGGCAAGAATACCTTTTATGTGATACTTATTGGTAATATTTGGATAAAGTGGCCTTTATATTTTTCGGTGTTGTTATCAGGGATGCAAGCAATTCCCGAGGAATTATATGAAGCGGCAAGTATTGATGGCGCTAATTTTTTTCAAAAAGTATTTTCAATCACTCTTCCCTCTCTTAGAGAAACAACATTTATCACAACCGTCTTGATTGCCATTTGGTCTTTTAACGAATTTAACGTTCCTTACATCATGTTAGGGGGAGGATATGCTGCCGTGCCAGATGCAGCAAACTTGATTTCGATCAATATCTATCGAACAGCATTTTTCTCTCTTGATTTTAGCTATGCGGCATCACAATCGGTATTAATGTCTTTGCTTTCACTCCTATTGATACTAGTTTATTTGAAATTAAGAAAAATAAAGGAGGATTGAGTGTCAAACAAATTAAATAAAAAAATTAAGATCCCCTTGATTTTAGGAATTATTTTTTTCATTTTTGTTGTTCTTTTCCCTGTTTATTGGTTGGTTGTGAGTTCATTTAAAACACAAAGTGAAGTTTTGGCAGGTATTCCGCAAATTATTCCATCCAATATTTCATTTGAAAATTATCAACAAGTATGGAAAGCGGCTCCATTGCTAGATTATTTCCGGAACAGCCTTATTATTACAATACCTGCAATGGTAATTTCGGTAACATTGGCTACTTTAACAGGCTATTCCCTCAGCCGTTTTTCCTTTCCCGGGAAAAAACTATTTAACTACTCCACAATCCTTACCCAATTATTCCCTGGAGTTCTATTTCTTCTCCCATATTTCTTAATGTTTTCTACTTTACAACATCAAACAAT
Organism: Candidatus Omnitrophota bacterium; assembly: GCA_028718265.1. Next base: position 1,615 of record JAQUMG010000213.1, on the reverse strand, counting down.
ATTTCAACAATCGAATATTATTTTCATGGGTGATAAAGCAACAGGGTGGAATTATGTGCTGATGAGCTTTACATATATTGCGTTTATTCTTCCTTTTGCTTTGACACTTATGTGCGGTTTTTTCAATAATATTCCCAAAGAAATTGAAGAAGCTGCTATGGTCGATGGCTGTACTCAATTTCAAGCTTTTTATCGCGTAATTATCCCTCTTGTGCTTCCTGCAATTGCTTCGGTAGCAATACTTGCATTTATCCAATGTTGGAATGAGATTCTATTCGCATCCGTTCTGACGAATTCAACAACGAGAACGATAGCGTTGGGCATTCGTGATTATCGCACGCAAACATCTGTGGCTTGGAATTTAACATTAACTGCAGGAGTCATCGTTACTATCCCCGTAGTTGCCTTTTTTACATTTCTCCAGAAACAATTAGTGTCTGGGTTAACAGCAGGAGCAGTCAAAGGGTAGGTTTCATGAGAACGAAAACAGAATTAATTCATCAGCTTGCAGGTCAATTAGGATATCCTGATTCGGAAAATCTCTACTTGATTCTTAATCGCATCCTAACTGAGGTAGAAGCAAGGTGGATGGTCAATTTGCCTAACAATCCACACGATCTTGCATTGAAATTGGGAATGGAAGAAATAACTGTGATAAATGGATTACAAGATCTCTTCATGCGTGGATTGGTGCTTGTTTCTTCCCAAACATCTCTTGGACCCCTCTATATAGTCGATAATAACCCAGGAAGATTTATGGATATGGTTCTTTTTGACCCCAGATATCAAGAAAAAGGTGAAGAATTTTATACTCTCTGGAGAAAATTCTTCAATGATGAACTTGTATTTGAACCACGATCTCCTGACAAACTTCCTTTTCGAATAATACTACCTGTTGATAAAAAAATTGAAGATAAACGAGCAATTCTACCTTATGAACAGGTATCGTTAATTATCCAGAACGCAAATAAAATCGTAGTCCAAAATTGTCCATGCCGTACACGCGAAAGACGTTGCCGAGCTCCTTTAGAAACCTGCATATCTTTAGATAAAACTGCCGAATATATGCTTAGTCGAAATATTGGACGGCAGATAGGGATATCCGAGGCTTTGCAAATATTGAAGCATGCAGAGGAGCTGGGTCTGGTCCATGAAACAGATAATACAGATAATCCTACAATAATTTGTAATTGCTGTTCATGTTGTTGTGTTTTCTTACGGGCAATTACATTTTATCAACAGCAAAATGTTATTGCACGAAGTCGGTTTGCAGCACAGGTTGATCAATCAAAATGTGTATTATGCAGGACTTGTTTGGACCGATGTCATTTTAAAGCTATTTCCATAACTCCTGGAGGAGCTTTTGTTAATCCAACAAAATGTTATGGTTGTGGCTTGTGTTCAACTACGTGTCATGGAGATGCAATACGAATGATTATTAAGAGACCTGCCGATACCATTCCCCATGATGGTGATGAATTTATGCAGGGATTAACAAGTATCCCCTTTAAATAGTCAAAAAATTATACCTTTGGAGGACATTGTCAATGAAGAAGATTGATCTTAATGGTGTTTGGTTATATCAGATTGGTGATAATGAAAATAATGATGTCAA
>JAQUMG010000212.1 GCA_028718265.1 Candidatus Omnitrophota bacterium | reverse complement strand
TCTTCTCCACCCGTGATGCGGCTATGACCGCCTGCTCCAAGGATATGCCGCTATCGCCCGCCGATACTTTTGAGTGCAAATATACTTTAAATCCGGCGCTTAAAAGTCTCGCCCTTGCCTCTTCCGACAATATCTTATTCTGAAATACGCCGCCGCTTAAAATAACGGTACGTAAACGGCTTTTTTGTTTCAATAGTATACAAACTTCCGTTATTACCGCGGCAAGCGTGTTATGAAACTTACGCGCTATGTCCGGAACCGCCTTTTTTCCTGTTACGTCCGACACAATTTCCTTTATCATATCGCTAAATTCGATTTTTATCATCCCGTCTTTATTAAGCTTGAATTTGTACGAGTCTACGGTGTCGGAATTCTTTGCGGCTTCCTCAAGCTTGACGGCGGCTTCGCCTTCGTACGATATGCGGTCTCTTATGCCTGTCAGCGAGGCAACTACATCAAACAGCCGGCCCGCGCTCGAGGTGAGCGGTGAATTTATCTCCTTATCGATCATATTCCTGATAACGGTCGATTTTTCTTTGCCGAGCCGTTCCAGGATGCCCGAGTCTACCTTATTTATACTGCCGCCGTAGGATCGATAAAGATACGCAAGCACCATTCGTACCGGCTCAAGCACAGCTCTGTCACCGCCCGGCATCGGCATATACGCAATGTGAGCCACCCTTTCAAAATCCTTATAGCCGGCTATAAGAAACTCCCCGCCCCAGATTTTCCCGTCGGTGCCGTAACCCGTACCGTCAAACGCAACGCCTATGACCCTGCCCTTCAGGCCGTTTTCGGCCATGCACGAGGCAACATGGGCATGATGATGCTGTATTTCCATCAGATGAATATCTTTTTCGTTTTCAGCGATATCCCGCGCATACTTAGACGAGACATATTCCGGATGCATGTCACAGGCAATGACATCGGGGTGGGCACGAAGGGACTTTTCCTCTTTCGATATATCCTTCTTAAAATTCTCAAATACCGACGGGTCCTTAAGATCCTGATAGGGCTCGCTTAAGAAAACAGTGTCCTTATTAAGCAGCGAAAAGGTGGTATTGGTTTCGGAGCCTAACGCTAATACGTCATGTTTAAAGGAAAAAGGTAATTTAACGGATACCACGGGATACCTTCTGGGGATAACTTAGAACACGAACACAGCTGCTGCTATTACGGTAGAATATGTTCCGTTTGCGCTTATGACTGTGGACTGGGTTATATTTGTGGTACGGACCACTTTATCGCTGCCTATTCTATATTCCTCTTTATTCTCGTCCCAGCTTTTATCTTCGTCAAATTCTATACCTAATGTCGATGCTAACATGGCCGCCGCCAGATCTTCTGCAAAATCGCCCGCTACTTTTTCCGTTTCGCCAAACGCGTGATGCTCGCTGAGATATCCGTAGGTATTCGGGTCAGCCGGGATCGCGACGCCCACCGAAGACGCTATGAGGCGATGAGGTTCGTTGCTGGAGCATCTTGCCAGAACGCAGAATGTGACCATGCCCGGTACCAGCTCTTTAAGTCCTTCATTTTTGGATATCGTCTGGCAGCCCGGAGGCAGAATGCTTGAAACGGTAACAAGGTTACATTTTTCTATACCGGCATCGCGGAGAGCAAGCTCGAAAGAACGCAGCTCCGTCTTGTGGGAACCTACGCCTTTGGTGAAAAATATCTTTCTCGGCACTAATAATTTATTTCTCGGTACTATTATCATTGTCCATCCCCGGGTTATTTCTTTCTGTCGCCTTTGTGGAAAATATATCCCAAAAACCGGTATATCAGTTTACTTGCCGTAAAATCGGAACTTATGTTTCCCTCTATCGGCGCGAGTTCCACCACGTCGAAACCGACAACCTCTTTCTGCTGCGCCACCATTCTCAGCACGTCAAGCACCAGATACCAACTCAAGCCGCCCGGTTCAGGCGTGCCGACTGCGGGCATTATGGAGGGGTCAAAGACATCCAGATCTATAGTAACATAAACTTTGTCTTTGAGCGCCTCCAGTATCTTTCTGTCCCACAAGAGGTCCGTAAGTATATCATAAGCGCTTATGGTACGCGCGACATTATTCTGCCCCGAGAGAAAATCCTTTTCTTCTTTTGAGAGGCTCCTTACGCCCAGTTGCACCACGGAGGCCATCTCCTGTATCCGCCTCGCAACGCAGGCGTGGTTATTTTTTACGCCATTCCAGTCGTCTCTCAGGTCGTAATGAGCATCTAGCTGTAAAACCGATATGTCTCCGGCCATTTCCTTCACGGCCCTGACGGCGCCTATACTCACGGAGTGTTCACCGCCCAGAAGGACCGGAAATTTCCCTGCCTTCATGACCTCTTTTTCGGCCTTATATACCTCTTCTACCGCTTCATCGACAGGTAAGTTGGAAATATTAAGAGGCGGCAGGGTATGTATCCCGATTTTATGCGTCTCTACGTTCAATTCCTCGTCGAATGACTCCATTTTAGCCGAGGCTTCCAATATGGCCGCCGGGCCGTTTTTTGTGCCCTTTTTATATGTGACCGTACCTTCATACGGAGCGGATATTATGACTGCTTTTGCTTTCTCAAAATCCACGTACGGCATGGCCGAGCCGCCGAATCTCACGCTGGAAACTGTTTTACCGTTCATATTTTTCTAAACCGTTATTCTTTCTTTCGCCGATTGCGAAACCTTGACGCAAAGTTTTATCACGTCTCCGCAGGTTTTCTCGTCCAAGGCGCCGAGGCCGCAACTTGGTGTTATAAGAGAAGCTTTTATTATTTTACTTCTGTCTATTTGCCTTCCGGATAAGAGCGCTATGTATTTCTCAAGCTGGCCGACTAATTTATCGGCCGGCTCTTTCATCGCGTCCTGAGCCGTGGGAACCAATCCCCACGCTATTATACCACCCCGGGAAATAAAATCTGATATTTTTTCATAACTTTTTATAAACGATTCGCCGTAATTGTATGCGTCGAAATTCAATATGTCTATACCCGAAGAGAGTGCCATTTCCCAATCGGCGTCGCCGCAGCAATGTATGCCGGCGTAACAATTCTCCCCGTGTATCGCGTCCGTCATCTGCCTGATATGACCCGCCAGGTCTTCTTTTTTGATCCGGGAGCCCTGTGCCTCATGCTTAAAAAACGAGAGCGACGGTTCATCGATGAAGATTATTATATCTTTGAAAAGTTTTTTAAGGCGCGCCGCCTGCCACTTGGCCCTCATCGACAGCGTCTTAACCACCGCCTTGAACAGATCTTTATCGAAAAAAATGGGAACCCTGTCTTCATCGGTTATGGCCAAACCGAAACTTATGGGGCCGGTTATCTGCCCTTTCAGGTAATCAATCGTCGTATT
>JAQUMG010000211.1 GCA_028718265.1 Candidatus Omnitrophota bacterium | reverse complement strand
AGGCAAGGACGGTAAGTGGTACAACTCAATAGAGCCTACCACCAAGGAGACTCAAGAGGCATTAAATGATGCTATTATTAAAGCATTTAATGACTAAAGACAGAAAATCTCTCGGCAAAATCGGCGAGGAGCTTGCCTGTCGTTATTTAAGGCGGTGCGGTTACCGAATTTTGGATAAAAACTACCGTGCAAAATCAGGCGAAATAGATATCGTCGCCCTGGACGGTAAGGTCCTCGTCTTTGTCGAGGTCAAGACAAGACAAACAGATGCCTACGGACTTCCGGAGGAATCGATAAACATAAAAAAGATGCATAAGCTAACGCGGCTCGCTCAATTATACATCAGCTATAAAAAACTTTATGAAGCGGAAGCGCGTTTTGATGTAGTATCCATATTGATGCCGCGCGGATTCGGTAAAAAATCGATAAAGCTCATCAAGAACGCCTTTTCTGCGGGAGATTAACGATGCTGGCAAAAGTAAGATCTTGTGTGTTGCATGGCATAGACGCAAAAGAAGTTACGGTAGAGGTCGATGTTAGCTTCCAGGGTCTTCCCTCCTTTTCGATAGTAGGACTACCCGATACGGCCGTAAGAGAAAGTATACAAAGAGTCAAGAAAGCGCTTGCTAATTCGGGGTTCAAATTTCCTGACCATAGGATAACTGTCAATCTGGCTCCTGCGGGTATGAAAAAAGAAGGGCCGTCATTCGATTTACCCATAGCCCTCGGCATACTGGCTGCTACCGAGCAAATTGACGGAAATAATCTGCATGATATTTTTGCCTGCGGCGAATTGTCATTAGACGGCAACGTGCGTCCGCTTAACGGCGTATTATCACGCGTAAGTTATATGAAGGACAAGGGTATTAAAAAATGTCTGCTGCCATTCGAAAACAGCCGCGAGGCATATCTGGTAAAAGACATGGCTATATGGCCTGTAAATAATTTGCAGGAAGCTATCGGCGTTCTGAGCGGCAAAATTAATACCGAAATACCTTACATTGATTTCGGAAAAACCTATAAACCCGACTTTCATTACGATATAGACTTCAGCGACGTCAAGGGGCATGCACATATAAAACGAGGATTGGAAATAGCTGCAGCCGGAAGTCACAACGTCCTGATGATAGGTCCGCCGGGTTCCGGCAAGACAATGCTTGCAAAAAGAATAGAAACTATACTGCCGGAGATGAATTTTGATGAAGCACTGGAGAGTACAAAGATATATAGCGTCGTGGGTGACATTTCGAATAAAGAGTTCCTTATACAAAAAAGACCGTTTCGCTCACCCCATCACACAATATCTTACAGCGGTTTAATAGGGCGCAGTAAACCGCCGGCACCCGGCGAAATAACACTTGCACATAACGGCGTGCTTTTCCTTGACGAGTTTACCGAATTTCACAGGGATATACTCGCAATGCTGCGCCAGCCTATGGAAGACGGGGTTGTTCATATATCCAGAAGTTCCGGCTCCGTAAGCTACCCTTCGCGCTTTATGTTAATCGCGGCTATGAACCCGTGCTTATGCGGTTATTTCGGCCATCCCAAAAAAGAATGTCATTGCACCACGCCTATGATACAAAGATATATATCAAAAATTTCAGGGCCGCTGCTGGATCGCATCGACATGCACCTTGAAGTACCTCCTCTCGATTACAAAGAACTATCCAGCGATCAACGCCCGGAAGCATCAAAAGAAATCAAAAAAAGAGTCTCTAAGGCAAGGTCATTACAGGAAAAACGCTACAAAAGCAAACATTATAAACTAAACGCATTATTAACGACCAGGGAGATACAGAAATGCTGTGGGCTTGATAACGAAGCAAAGGAATTGCTTAAACTGGCAATGGCTGAATTGAATTTAAGCGGACGGGCCTATGATAAAATATTAAAAATCTCTAGGACAATTGCCGACCTGGCAGGTATATCTGAAATAAATGCCGCACACATTGCCGAAGCCATCGGCTATCGCTCGTTGGACAGGCAGCGGATGTGGCTTTCACTGTAAATGTCATTATATGATTAGAGTATTCGTTTTTTAATTTCTTTCAATAAATCTTCGGGATTATATGGCTTAGCTATAAAGACCTTGCCGTATATCTCATGCCCCTGAAGGGCCTCATCTTCTTTCGTGAACAAACAGGTTAGAAATATGATAGGAATATTTTTGGTATTAATGTCTTCGCTTAATTGATCGGAAACTTCTGCTCCGCTTATATCTGGCATCGCAATATCAAGCAGTATTAAGTCGGGTATTTCTTTTTTTGCCATTCTTACGGCGTCTTTACCGTTATCCGCTTTAATGACAGAATATCCCGCGTGAGATAATCTTTTTTCGAGCACTTCTAATGTATCCAATTCATCGTCCACGATTAAAATTTTTTTTGCCATATCACATCTTCCTCCGCTCTTTAATCGGTAAGGCGAAATAAAAAGCTGTACCTTTACCAAATTCTGACTCCACCCAAATTTTTCCTTTATGTGTTTCTATTATTTTCTTACAAATAGACAGGCCGAGACCCGTACCGCCTGCTTTTCTCTGTAATTGCGTGAATTCCTGAAATAGTTTTTGAAGGTCTTTTTCTTTGATACCAATGCCCGTATCTTTAACCGTGACTTGGATAAAATTATCTCCCCTGGTCGTGCTAATGGTAATACTGCCCTTTTCGGTAAATTTAATGGCGTTATTTACCAGATTGGCCAGAACCTCAATAATTTTATCCCTATCAAACTTCACGCGGGGAAGATTGTCGCAGAGCTCCAGCTTAAAAATGGTGCCCTTCTCCTTGGATAAGAGCACCATTGTATTTTTTACCTCTTTAACTACTTCGTTCATATCGTTGTTTTTCATATTAAATTCTATTTTTCCGGATTCAAGTTTCTGAAAATTTAAAACTGCCGTAATTAATCTATACAGTCTATCTGTATTATCTTTTGCTATGGTTAAATACTTCGCCTGTTCCTCATTAACATCGCCTGTTACCTTATCTAAAACCAGAGAAACCCCTTCCATGATAGCAGTAAGCGGTGTCCTTAATTCGTGGGAAACCATGCCGACAAAAGCTGATTTTATTTTTACTGCTTCCTCGAGAGCATCTTCTGTCTTTTTACGTTCGGTGATATCGCGGAAATTACCCATCAGATATTCCTCTCCGGATAAGGTTACCACGGAAGTAGTAACGTCCGCGTAAAATACGCTGCCGTCCTTCCTTTTTACCGGCAGGTTTTCCACGGTTTTTACTTCTCCCCGCGCCTGTTTCTCAAATCCCTCTATAATTTGCGGCAGATTCTCCTCCGGATGAATATCGTCTACGCTAAGACGCTTTATTTCCTCCTCGGCGTATCCCAGCATATCACAG
>JAQUMG010000210.1 GCA_028718265.1 Candidatus Omnitrophota bacterium | reverse complement strand
TCAAAACGCTCAAAGCACGAAAAGACATAGAGAAGTATGCGCATGTGGCGGCGTTCGATGAAATCAAAGACAATGATTTTAATCTCAATATCCCCCGCTATGTCGACACATTTGAGGAAGAAGCGGAAATCGATATTGACGCCGTGCAACAGGAGATCGATCAACTGGAGAAAGAACTGGCAGATGTGCGGCTTAAAATGGCCGAAATGCTTAAGACTATTGAAAGGTGAATGCTGATTGAACAGACAAGAATTCCTTGTCTGTTCAATCAAGGGAAAAGACACGGAATAAAAGCAGCCGTATGAAAATAAGGGCCGCACTTGGGACCATTTTCGTGACATCGCGAAAATGCTTCAAGTCATGCCGGACGTAATTCGGTTGATGAAGTCCGAACAAGGGGTTGCAACCCCTTGTGCCAGGAGAGCAGGGCAAATTGCCGTAAAGTACTTTTAGGCAAGGTCTTGATGGAAGCGAGGGAAACGATGCGCGTAAAAAAAGGTTTAGAAAAAACAGAGGCATCCCGGATTGTTGTTTTTCAGGAAAAATCCATTCGCCGAATTCTGCATAATGATGAATGGTGGTTTTCTGTGATTGATGTTGTTGCCGTACTGACCGACAGCTTAAATCCCCGTGATTATTGGTTTAAAATGAAAATCAGGGTTAAGAGCGACGACGGACTTGAACTGTCGACAATTTGTCGACAGTTCAAACTTCCCGCACCTGATGGAAAACAGAGAGAAACCGATTGCGCCAGCACCGAAGGACTTTTCCGTATTATTCAGTCCATACCCTCGCCCAAGGCAGAGCCATTCAAACGCTGGTTGGCAAAAGTCGGTTATGAGCGCGTGCAGGAGATCGAAGACCCGGAACTGGCCACCAAAAGAACCAAAGCACTTTATCGGGCCAAAGGCTATTCCGACGACTGGATTGAAAAACGCATGCGCGGCATTGCCATCCGCGCGGAGTTGACCGACGAATGGAAGAAACGTCAGGTGGGACACGATAGAGAATACGCGATTTTGACAGCTGAAATCTCCAAAGCCACCTTTGGCCTGACGCCATCGGAATATAAAGAACTCAAGGGGCTGGAGCGCGAAAATTTGCGGGATCATATGAACGATCTGGAGCTCATCTTTTCCATGCTGGGTGAAGCTGCCACAACGGAAATCACCAAGACGAAGGATGCACAGGGCTTCGACGAAAATCGTACCGCCGCACGAAAAGGCGGCAAGATTGCCGGAGACGCCCGCGAAGAACTGGAAAAAGAAACGAAAAAGATGGTCGTGTCCAAAGAAAACTATCTTGATGCACCGGAAAAAAGAAAACGGTTGGAGAAGAACTGACCATTTTGCTGACATCCGCAAAATGGTCAGTTATGGCTACAAAAAGCAAGGGAGAATAGTTAATGACCGACAACCTTCCGGTAAAAAGTGAATTTCTCGTTTACCAAACCGAAGATGGCCGCATTAAGATTGACGTCCGGCTGGAAGATGAGACCGTCTGGCTCACTCAACAGATCATGGCTGATCTATTTCAGACTACAAAACAAAACATCAGCCTTCATGTCCGTAACATCATTGATGAGGGCGAACTAACCCCGGAAGCAACTGTCAAGGAATTCTTGACAGTTCAAAAAGAAGGCCCACGGCAAATACAGCGAAAGCTCACCTATTACAATCTGGACATGATCGTGGCTCGACTATGCCGAAGATCAGGCCAAACGCCGCAAGCAGGTTTTTATGAAAGACTGGGAAAAGAAGCTGGATGAATTTTTGGCGTTCAACGAACGAAAGATATTGCCCGATGCCGGAAGTGTCAGCAAACAAGAAGCTGATGATTTTGCAAAAGACGAATATGACCGCTTTGCCCAACGCCGCCGGGAATACAAGGAAGCCATCGGGCAAGAAGAATCCATCAAGCAGCTTGAAGAGACTGCGACGAAGTTGGGGTGGAAGAAGCCGGAGGGTGATCCGTTATGAGTTGCGCCGGTTGGAAACGAAAAAAAATAGGAGAGCTTTTCGATGTCCAATTGGGAAAGATGCTTAATGAGAAAGCCAAACAAGGCGAACAATACCCATATCTTGCCAACTTTAATGTCAGATGGGGTTCGTTTGATCTTTCTAAACTAAATAAAATGTATTTCTCTGAAAAGGAAAAAAAGAAGTTTTCTTTGAGGTGCGGTGATCTGCTCATGTGCGAGGGCGGTGAAATTGGTCGTTGTGCAGTTTGGAACAAAACAAATCAAAGCATCTATTATCAAAAGGCTCTTCACAGACTTCGCCCGCTGAATCATGATATTGAGTCCCTATTCGTATATTATTTCATGGAACATATTGCCAGTAAGGGGGAATTATCAAAGATAGTTGGTGAATCAAGTATAGCCCATCTTACGAGGGGAAAGCTTCTTCATTTATTAGTACCAACGCCGCCGTGCAATGAGCAAAAAATGATTGTACGTAACCTTTCCACTTGGGATCAAGCCATCGAAAAAGCCGAACGGTTGATTGCGGTCAAGGAAAAGCGATTTACTTGGCTTCTCAATAAATTGATCAATGAAGGAAATGATAATAGGGATTGGCGAAAAGTGCAGTTAGGAGATTTGGCGGTGATTCAAAAAGGGCAACAACTAAATGTTGACGATATGATTGATGCCGGAAAGTATTATGCCCTCAACGGTGGTATGGAACCATCCGGTTTTACAAACAATTGGAATACTCATGAAAACACCATTACAATAAGTGAAGGCGGTAATTCGTGTGGTTTTGTAAATTTTAACATTCAGAAATTTTGGTGTGGCGGGCATTGTTATGTTCTAAACAATGTACACAGTGATGTAGAAAAAAAGTATTTATACTTCTTCCTTAAATTACATGAACAACTATTAATGTCTTTGCGTGTTGGTTCTGGACTTCCAAATATTCAAAAGAAAGACTTACAAAAATTTCCAGTACTTTTTCCTTCGCTTATCGATCAAAAGAAGATTGCTGGAATTCTTGATAATGTTTGGCAAGAAATTGACATTCTAAAAAAACAACTGGAAGCCTACCGCAAACAAAAACGCGGCCTCATGCAAAAATTATTAACCGGCCAATGGCGGGTGAAAATTAACACAGATGATGACTAGAAAATATTCAAACCGGGGAAGAACATGAAAGAACAAGAAAAGCTAATTCCCACACATGGCGGTTACCGAAAGCTCAAGAGTTTTAAATTGGCGCAGTTGGTTTATGACATGACGGTACGTTTTTGCGAGCGTTACATCGATAAAAAAAGCCGCACACATGACCAGATGGTGCAGGCGGCGCGAAGCGGTGTGCAGAACATCGCCGAAGGAAGCCAGGCGTCCGGGACATCAAAGAAGACCGAA
>JAQUMG010000209.1 GCA_028718265.1 Candidatus Omnitrophota bacterium | reverse complement strand
TCCGATCTAAATGCTGTATTCACTATCTCGACAGCGGCGCCTTTGGAACGCGCGCCCTCGGCAAACCACTCGACAAGTATCGCGGTATTCCCGTTCTTCTTCGGACTTCCCGAAAGTACCAATATCTTTTTAGCCATATTTTCCTTTCTACTTCTTGACTCTGTCGATATATTTTCCCGTATCGGTATCTACTTCGATAACATCGCCTTCTTTCAGGAACTGCGGCACCAGGATCTTCATACCATTCTCTAATACCGCCTCTTTGAAGGTCGAGTCTGTTCCGTCATGGATACCGGCGGCGGTCGATGCAACCATCAATCGCACAACCTTCGGAAAGACGATATTTATAGGCTGGCCGCTATAAAATTCTACGTGTATCTGGGCATTCTCTTTAAAATATTGGCCGATATTGCCAACTATACTGTCCGGGACAGCAAGCTGCTCGAAGGTAGTTGTATCCATAAAAAAATACTCAGTGCCGGTCTTATAGAGATACTGCATTACGGATCTTTCGGGAAGTATCTGATCAACTTTTTCGCCGGGATTATATGTCTTCTCTGTAAAATGGCCTTCAGGTATACTCTTAAGGCCGAGATGCATTATCTTATGTACCTGAGCCGAACCCCTGAGGTTGGCCGTGATCACTTTATAAATTTTCCCATCGATCAGGAGAAGCATCCCTTCATGCACTTCTGTACCGTGGATCATGGCAACATTTCCTCGATCCTTTTGCCACCGATATACAGCCCTTCAATGACTGCAAAACCGTCTTTTATCCTGACCACGACATATGCGTCCTGTTTGTCGCGCGCGCTTTGTTTTCTGTAAACTTGTTCTGCCCGGGACGCGGCCTTCTCTTCCATATAGTACCTGTCGATCGGCAAATTAAGGAATACCTCATCCTTGTAAACATAAGAAACCTTTGCCGTCAAAAAGGCCGGATCTTTAGGTCTCTGCGTCGTTATCTGAGAGATTTTCGCAAAACCATTATCGTCATTAACGATCCCGGCATAAACCTTTTGTCCTCTCCTCAGGTCGATCTCTTTAGGTTTGGCTATCTTACTGGCGTCGACTCCCAGGGCTACATATCGTCCGCGGAAAGCATCGTATGGATCTACGGGGGCGGTCTTAAAACGGAACTGCATACCATTTTTTAATATCGACTCCCGTTTCATTATCATGGATAGGGGCGTTGCTATCTGCACCAGGATTAATCCGAAAAAAATCCCGATAATTATTTTTTTACTCATGCTGCCCCTCCTTTTCGGCGAAGGATCACGACATTGGTTGCCAAAAACCCGATACCTATCAATATAAAGACCAGGCCTTTGATCACGAAATTAACCTGGCTGTCAAAAAATCTTGCCAGAATGAGCGCCGCCAGCATGAACATACCGGTATTGATAATACCTAAATTATTGGACTGGATACCGATCCTGATCCGGATAATGCTGAGAGCAAGCAGGAAAATATTAAATATCACCGCCGGAATAGCCAGCGAAGCAGCGCTGAAACCATATCCTGCCAAAGCCAGCAGGGGCAATACGCCGAACAAGGATCCCATCAGATCTTTGCGCTTCACATATTGGAAAAATATTAAAATTGCCGACGCTATCAGCAAAAAAGTGATAAAGTAATCCGGCGAGGCGGCCCAGAACGAACCCTCATTTTCAATATGATAATATTTCCCCGCAACTTGCTCCCACGGAAATTGAAATGTCAGCATGAACATCATAATAAAAATTCCTACCCCGCCCAGGACGCGGAAAGGCCTCTGCCAATTTATCGATATACCGCTGAATTCCCATGTTCCCAAAAAGTAAAATAGCGCGGCGATGCCCGAATTAATGACGATCCATGATCCGGACCATGTCTTACCCAGGCTGACCGCGGCTCCGAACCAGATACCTATGGCCATGACAAGCGCAAGTATGGTTGCGCGGACAGTGTATTTCTCCTGACGCAATGACCAGATAAAATGCGGAATGATCAAGGCTAAAAGCGGCCAGAAGAGAACGGACTGCAGCGGGCTGTCCCAAAAATAACATACCCACGACGAGATCCCTGCGGCATAGATCGCTGCCGGGATAGTCGCTTTCATCAGATACACCAGGGGAAGTATAAGCAGCATCCAGGATAATATAAAATCGGCTGCATCTCCGGGGATATTATAAGTCTGACTGATCAGGGCAATGGCTGCTCCGACCATAAGGCTCAGGAAAGTCGCCGAGCTCTCCCTGAGAGCATCAGACGCAGGACGCTTCAATAAAACCCAAAGAGCTAAGGCCTGTCCTGTTAACAGCGGCAGCAAGGAAAGAACGGCTCGCACGGGCCTGGATAATTCTTCCCAATTATGGCCGAATAACAAGATTATACCCAGCCCGATAAGCAACGCCCCTACTACGCTGCATAGAATGATAATAAACCACTTTTTGTCGACGGTTTTTATTTCGCCGTAATGCTCGCGCAGTTTATTCGCGGCTTCCTGCGGCAGTATGCCTTTTCTTATCAAATCCGGCAATTCCTGATAAAGCCACTGCACAGCTTTTTTATTCATATGCCTCCTTAATCAGTATAATTTCTTACCGGGGAGCTTATTCCATTTTTTAAAAAGCTGATTCGCTTCATCGCGCATAAAACCGGAAATTATCTTCACCTTCGCTCTCCCCAGCCTTTTCATTACGGCGTTGGAGATAGAAAGTTCTTTAAAACCGATGCTTTTTGCATCGGCAATGGAATTGCCGCATATCAAGGTATTGATACCGGACCAGTGAATGGCGCTGAAACACATCGGGCAGGGTTCGGTGCTCGAATAGATCGAACAGCCGGAGAGGTCGTAAGTCCTTAATTTTTTCGATGCCTTGCGTATGGCGTTCATCTCCGCGTGGCATGTGGCATCCTGTTCAAAAACGGTATTGCGGCTTACAGCGATAACTTTATTGCCTTTAACAATACACGCGCCGAACGGCCCTCCGCGCATATCGGAGAGATTCTTTTCTGCCTCCCTTAAAGCAAGGCCCATGTATTCAGCGATTGGTCCGGTATCGTTCTTTGCTCTCATTTCATTTTTCAGCTGCGGCTGATTATCTTTATCAGATGATATCCAAACTGCGTCTTTATAGGGCCGTGGATCTTGTCGAGTTCGCCGCTGAAGACAACCGTGTCAAATTCCCTGACCATCTGGCCCGGCCCGAATTCTCCCAGGTCCCCGCCCTGCTTACCCGACGGGCACTCGGAATACTCTTTCGCGATCTTGTCAAAATCCGCGCCATTCTCTATATCTTTCTTCAATTTCTCGCACACATCCTTCGATTTCACCAGGATATGTTTTGCTCTGGCTTTTGCCATACGTTCTCCTTTTTATATT
>JAQUMG010000208.1 GCA_028718265.1 Candidatus Omnitrophota bacterium | reverse complement strand
GAAAGATGCCCTGTTATACGCTTCGCATATCCTTCAGAAGCATCTGGACCCCTTTGTAAATTACGGGAAGCTTCCCGAGGAAGAGGAAGAGCAGGGAGAGTCCCCGGAGGAAAGAGACTTGCTGGAAAAATTAAAGATACCCGTCACGGAACTTGAACTATCCGTGCGCAGTGCAAATTGCCTCAAGGAAGCAAAAATAAAAACCATAGGCGATCTGGTCAAGAAGTCCGAGATGGAAATGTTAAAATACAGAAATTTCGGAAAAAAATCTCTCAGTGAAATAGGCAAGATATTGACCGATATGGGATTGACATTGGGGATGAAGATGCCGAAAAAGAAGGCGGATGAAGAATGAGGCACAGAAGAAAAACTCAATTGCTTTCAAGGAACGCGACTAACAGGAAAGCGCTTTTAAGAAGTCTGGTCAGAAGCCTTTTTATACATGAGCGGATTACCACCACTTATAAAAAAGCGAAAGTTGCAAGCGCTTTAGCCGATAAAATCATAACCATGGGAAAAACAAACAGCATAACGGCGAAAAAAAACGCCATAAGCGTAATGGGCTCAAAAGAATTGATCAACAAACTTTTTGATGATATCTCACCCAGGTTTGCCAACCGAAAAGGCGGTTATACCCGCGTGCTGCGCCTCTCGACACGTCCGGGCGATGGCGCGACTACAGCTATTTTAGAACTAACAGAACGGAAGATCGTCGAGAAAAAGGCAAAAGTTAAAAAAGAAGCGAAGGCCGTAAAAGAACAAAAGAAACCGGCGGTGCCTCAAAAAGAAGAAAAGATTCAGCCCGAAGCCGAAAAGGCGAAGCCGCACATCCCGCCCAAAGCTATTTCGCCCCCAACCAAAGACAAGGCCACGGAAGAACGGGGCAGAGAAAAGGCAAAAAGCGAGCAGGAAAAATTACAGCAAGGATTCCTGAAGGGGTTACGAGGGTATTTCCGCCGAAAAGCGGGGTAATTTAATATTCGACGCACATAATAAACATGGAGGAGAGAATATACATGCTTAACATATACCTAAGCATTCCCGTGTTATGTGTTGCTATAGTTTTAGTGCTTATCCTTATCGGCGGGCAGGAAATAAGGATAATGCTTCTCAGGAAGCGGCTTGATGAAGCTATAGTCGGTACCGAGAAAAGAAATATCCAGCTCTCATATCTGATAAAAACCGCTCAAAATCTGAGTTCCGCTTTAAGTAAAGACAAATTACTGCGTCTAATAATCGAAACGGTCGGCGAGATAACCAAGTCCGAAAGAGTCCCCAGCCTTTGCGCATTATATCTGATGGATTACAATGCCAATATATTCACCTATGAGACGGGCTTTAACATGGATGTTACAATGCTAAAGCATACCAGCTACGGCATCGACGATACTCCGTTTAAAGTATTCAGGAAGAACCGCGAGCTGGCATTTTTCGACGATACCGAAAGCATCAAGACTGATTTCCTGAAAGAAGCCAAGGCGTCCGCAGTAAAAGAAGCGGATTTTGCGATAATGGCTCCTCTGCTCGTTGAAAACGAAGTGATGGGTATTGTCGTATCATTTTGCGCAAAATCAACTTTTGAATTCCTCAAAAAGGACCTCTATCTTCTGCAGGCAATCGTCGGACAGGCATCTATCGCGCTTGGCAGCGCTGTCCAGTCTGAATTAGCTGTCTTGGACAGGCTGACTAAGGTCTATAACCACGCCTATTTCGAAGGACGGCTGGAGCAGGAAATAGCGCGTTCCAACAGATATAAATATCCGGTGTCAGTTCTTATGATAGATATCGACCATTTTAAACTGATTAACGACACTTATGGGCATCAACAAGGCGACACGATATTGAAAGAAGTAGCCAGGATTATAAAAGCAAATACAAGGACGGTTGACTTGTGCGCAAGATACGGCGGAGAAGAATTCGCTATAATATTGCCGGAAACAGACTTGACGACTTTTTCAAAAAGGGATGAAATTACCTCTCCCGGCGAGGCCGGAGGAGCGTTAGCAAAAGCCGAAAATTTGCGGAAGGTAATCGAGCAGTCCAAAATTCTTTCCCCGGACGGCAAGCCGATAAGATTGACGATTAGTATCGGCATAGGCGTAAAGAGGTTTCCGGGAGGAGAAAGCATCGGGAGAGAAGACATTATAAGAGAAGCCGACAGGCAATTATATTGCGCAAAAGAAAAGGGAAGGAACACAGTATGTCACGGATAAGATATGGAAATTTTCTCATTCTATTTTTAGTATTTATGTTTTGTCTCGGCATCTACGGCTGTGCAGGTAAAGCCAGTACTACGACCACGCCGCCCGCCAAAGAAGCAAAAGCGGCTGAAGGCGTCAAAGCAAAAAGTGCAGGCGATACCATAGCTACCATCGGTGAAGATGCCATAACAATCGAAGAATATAAAGAGGAGATGGCGTTATTGCCGCCTGTTTATCGGGCTATGGCAAGTTCAAACCAGCAACAGTTTATTGATAGCCTTGTAAATAAACATCTCTTATTAGCAGAGGCCAAGAAGCGCCATCTGGAAAATAGCGAAAACGTAAAAAGGCTTCTTGAAAAAGCAAAAGATGAAATAATGATGCAGGAATTGATCGGCATTGAAATTACCGATAAAATAAAAGTAACAAGCGACGAAATTGATAAATATTATCAGCTAAACAAAGAAAAATATATGGAGCCGGCAAAGACGAAGGCCGCCCATATCCTGGTAGATTCGGAAGTAGTGGCACAAAAGGTGCTGGCAGACCTCAGGAGCGGTGCCGATTTTGCGAAAGAAGCCCAGGAGTATTCACTAGATGCGCCTACCAAAGACAAAGGCGGCGAGACGGGATATTTTGCCAAAGGCACATTACTGCCGGAATTCGAAGAGGCCTGCGATACGTTAAAAACGGGTGAAACCAGCGGTATAGTTAAAACAGGGCTTGGATACCACGTTATAAAAGTAATTGACAGGCAAGAAGCCCAGCCCAGACCCCTGGAAGATGTAAAGGGCGATATAGAAAATGAGTTATTTATTGAGAAGCAAATAAGCCTCTATGATGATCTGATGAAAAAGCTCAAAGAGGGCAAGGAAATAAAGATAAACAGCGCAGTACTTGAGAAAGTAACCGCTAAGTAGGTAAATAACTTTTTGCAATACACAAACCACATGGCGCCGATTGTGCACCATGTGGTTTTTTGTTGTAAAATACACCCTTTTATGGTATATTTTAAAAATATCACATATAGTAATAATATGTGTAAATTAAAATAATTAGGCGGGATATGATAGCAAAAAGATTGCAAAATATAGCGTCATCGGCCACTCTGGACATCACCCTAAAGGCAAAAACCCTCAAAAAAGAAGGGTTTGACGTAGTGAATTTT
>JAQUMG010000207.1 GCA_028718265.1 Candidatus Omnitrophota bacterium | reverse complement strand
GGGACGATGGATGCAGCTATCCGCATACCGCCGGGAAAGTCGATGATAAAGATCCAGGCAAAGGGCTCGCCGGCGGATGGGATTTTCCCCCGCATGATGGTGGAACTTGACGGCAGGATGATAGGCGAGGCGTACATTAAAAATAACGATTGGAGATCCTACGAGTTTAAAATAAATACGGACGGGGGGATTAAGGTTTTGAGCGTTAGTTTTTTGAATGATAGCTCAAGTAAAAACGGTAAAGAGGACAGAAACCTTTATATAGGTATTGCCAAAGCGATATGAATAGTGTTATTAGAAAAATTCTGTTATTCAGCCTTTCTGGTTTACTGATATTCGCGCCGGCGGCGCGGGGAGCAGTAAGGGTTTGGTCCACGAGCGTAGTTTTACTCGTAGAGGCGTTTCTTATCTTTTTATGGTTATGGCGTGCCAATAATAGCGGCGCCTATTCTTTTAAGCGGACGAAGCTGGATTACCCCATTCTTATTTTCGCGATCCTCGCGGTAGCGTCTTTTATTTTCTCAAGCTACAAACATGACAGCTTTTATGCCCTCATCAAACTTTTCGGATATATAGGAATATATTACCTTGTCGTAAATGAGTTTGATCATGACATGCGAAAAAAACTTGCTTGGCTCATTATATCCATAGGGTCGGTTTTATCGGCATATGGGATATTGCAGTATTTCGGAATATTGGGCCACGGATGGTGGTTTCCTCGGGAGTTTCTGGCCTCCACATATGTAAACCATAATCACCTTGCCGGCTATCTTGAACTGGCGATACCGCTGGCTATAGCGATGCTTGTAAGGGTTAAATTGATAACAGCGCCCTTTCTGGTGATAATGATAACCGCTTTTATCCTTGCGCAATCACGCGGCGCCTGGCTCAGTCTGTCGGTATCTCTTATCGCAATGGTCGCTTTGTTCGTAAAAAAAGGAAGCATAAAGCGCAAAAATCTTATAGTGCTAATCTTGCTTCTTGCGATAGTAGTGTCATTTCTATTTTTTGCAAGAGGAGTTATATCCGATCGTCTTTCATCTACAAGTACTGTGCAGGAATATGACACGTCAACAGCCACGCGTCTTCTAATATGGAGAGGCACCGCAGATTTAATTAAGCATAACCCCTTGATAGGATGTGGCATAGGAGATTATGTCTGGGCATTCCCGCGTTTTAGGCCCGAAGGCCTTAATGTTCAAGCAAATTTCGCCCACAACGACTATCTGCAAGCTGCTGCCGAAATGGGAATTTTAGCGCCCCTGTTGATGGTATGGATTTTTTGTACGATAATGTATAGCGTAATAAGGCAGGACAAGATAGATCTGGTGAGGATCGGCTGTGCGACGGGGATTTTGAGCCTCTTTTTGCACGGCATGGTAGATTTTAATTTCCATATCCCTGCCAATATGTTATTATTCACTGTATACGTGGCGATCGTTATGAGTGTTTTACACAAGCCGGAAGAGAGGCGATAATGCTGAAAGAAAAAGAGGTTGTTATACAGAAAGCGATGGCGGTCCTTGACGCCATAGTACTGGCGGCCGTCTTCATGCTCACATTTTTCTTAAGGCGCAATTTCCACGAATATTATAAGTTCGATTTTATACCATCGATACAGGTTGTGAAGGAGATGTCGGCGTCGATTACGGATTACCTGTTGGTAATGGTAATCATTGTGCCTCTCTGGTGTCTCGGGCTTTATCTGGTCGGCATGTATTCATCGATGCGTACGAAGACTATCCCTGAGATCGCGCGGACTGTTATAAAGTCAGCCTTCGTCGCCACGATCGCTTTCGGCACTATAGTATTTTTATTTAAACTGGAATTCATCAGCAGGGTATTCTTTATACTGTTCCTGGCGAACGGCTCAATCACCATATTAGCGGAAAAGAGCCTGATATATTTCGCGATGCGCGCGGTGAGAAAAAGAGGATATAACCTGCGGCGCATACTTATAGTCGGGACCGGCAGGCGCGCCGTGCAGTTCATGAGCAAGATAGAGAGCCATCCTGAATGGGGGCTTAAGATAGTGGGTGCGATAGACTATGAGGATGTCCATGTAGGAAAGACGGTTGACGACGGTGTAAAAGTTATGGGGTCTATCGAGGGGCTTCCGAAAATACTCGAGACGCGCGCGATAGACGAAGTCGTTTTCGTCGTGCCGCGTTCGCAACTCGGCCAGATCGAAAATCATCTTTATACTTGCGAAACGAGAGGCATAAAGACGACGATAGCCGTTGATCTGTTCGACCTGAAGATAGCGAAACTTCGACAAACGGAGCTGGAGGGCATACCGCTAATAACATTCGAGACGACGCCGACACGGGAATGGCAGTTATTAATTAAAAGGGCATTCGATCTGGTCGCTTCGGGATTCGGCATTGTAATCTTGAGCCTGTTTTTCCTGGTGGTGGCTATATTGATAAAACTGACATCGCAAGGACCTGTATTGTATATTCAAAAACGAGTGGGCCTCAACGGCAGAAAATTCATATTCTACAAGTTTCGGTCAATGTATAAAGGAAGTCATGAGAGGCTTTCGGAGCTTTCCGGAAAAAACGAGATGACGGGACCGGTATTTAAGATTAAGGACGACCCGCGTATTACACCGCTCGGCAAGTTCCTGAGGAAGACGAGCATAGACGAGCTTCCTCAGCTTTTCAATGTCTTCAAAGGTGAAATGAGTCTGGTAGGACCGCGTCCGCTGATGCCACACGAAGTCGCCAAATATGAACCATGGCAGAGGAGAAGGCTTTCGATGAGGCCCGGCATCACCTGCATATGGCAGGTGAGCGGCAGGAACAAAATAGGTTTCGATGAATGGATGAAGATGGACCTGCAATATATCGACAATTGGTCGCTATGGCTGGATATAAAGATTATGTTCAGGACGATCCCCGTGGTTCTATTCGGGGTAGGGGCGTACTGACTACTATCGGAGGTTTTATATGAGAAATCGCAGGCTTTTATTATTGGTGCTGGCCCTGTTCCTGATGTCGGTTATATCCGGATGCGGGAAAAAACAGGTGCCGGTAGACAAAAAACTTGTGGCGAAGATTAATAATTGCGAGATCACCATGGAGGATTTTCAGGATAACGCGAGCCTTATGCTGTCCAGAAAATATCTGGCAGGGGACCCGGAAAAAGCGAAGGAAGACCTTCTCGATGAGATAATAATCAAGAAGGTGCTTTTGCAGGAGGCGCAGGCCAAAAATTATGATAAGAATAAGACCTTTATGAAAGAGATAGAAAGGTACTGGGAGCAGGCGCTTCTGAAGCTTCTCATAAAAGAGAAGATGCGGGAGTTTTTACAGAAGATGTCCGTGAAAGACGATGAGATAGCGAAAGAGTATGAGAAGATGAAGCTCGCGGAAGGCAAGTCGGTCGAGTCATTCGAGAAA
>JAQUMG010000206.1 GCA_028718265.1 Candidatus Omnitrophota bacterium | reverse complement strand
CTAATAACCCGTCCTTATAAAAACCTTCGTGGATTTCCCCATTGTGCCTTACAAAGGTTCCCTTGCCATTCACAAGACCATCCTTAAATTCACCCTCGAATTTATCACTATTCCTCCAAACTAATTTTCCTTTTCCGTTAAATAAGCCGTTGCGAAATTCTCCCTCATAAACTGAGCTGTCGGGTAATTGTGCTTTCCCAAAGCCATCTTTTATTTGTTCAGCGATTGCATTGCTTGTAAACAAAACGAAAAAAATCAATACTAATACTGTCAAACGATTATTCACTTTTGCCGCTCCTTTTTATGAGGGTTTTGGTTTTTGACAGACGTAAGTTGTTGCAAACTATTTTAAAATACTTTGCGTAGTAGGGCATGCCTGAATAGAACGTCTGCTATTTCCTCTCTATTTTTTTGGCTCGATCCAGTAATTGTTCCGGTAGTGATTCAAAATTTCTTGCTACCTCCGGGCTCTTGAATGTATCATGCAATTGCGCGCCCATATCGAAAATTATATCATACAAAGCATCTGGCATCTCCGGCCACTCCTCTTCCCAGTCATCGTCAATGGTGAGAAACAGATCTACGGTCCAACAGTTGGCGTCGGTTCGCCCTTCGGCGGAAGTCAGAAATGTCAAAACACCTATTACACTATCCGTTAACGCCATGATATTTACTGGCCTACGTATCATTTCGTCATAAAAAATTTTGAGTAAATATTTTAGCTGTGCTGCCGCATTCTCATGAGTTTTAGTATATGCGCCTTGAGCGCTGCGATTGTATATTTTTTCAAAATTCGACATAGCCTAATCTCACCTTTCCGGAATTCTCTATTTCTTCCTACGCTTGCTTTTCGATATTTCTTTACGTCTCACTTCATCTTTCAACGCCTGAAACTTTAAGCGCGCATCTTTCAATAGATAAATACTCCATGTCCCGCGCTCTCGATTTTTAATATACTCTTTATAAAGTTTCAACGCCTTGGGCTTGTTTCCAATATTCGTATAACATTTTGCCATTCTATACAAACAGTCGTTGACTATTGACCTGGCTAAACGAATGCCTTCTCCGCATTCACCATAGGCAATTGATGAAGAGCCACGCCTAACTAACCCATTATATATTTTTAGAGCATTCCTGGTATGCCCTAACATCTCTAATGAACAAGCATAATCCCATAATACCATAGAACATTTTGGCGCTATTCTTAAAGCCTGCCTTGAGATTACAAGAGACTTTTTGTAGTCATATTGCTCATAGTATGTCAAGGCTAACCTCGATAAAAACCAATGATCTTTCGGATTTATTTTTAACGCTGCGTTTATGAAACACCTTGCTTTATTCCATTGATCTAAATTAATATATCTATTAATTTCTTTAGACAATGCTCTTAACTTAACTACCGCGTCTCTCTCTTCTACAAGAAGCTTTATTTTAGCCGATATCTGTTTATCGGTCATGACTAATTTCCGAATAGAAGATAATTTATTAAATTTTCTATAAGCTCTCTCGAAAAAATTTCCTATCGCAATTTTTTCTGGGACGGGGCAGATGTCACCAAAACCTATGAATTTCAATCCATTTGGAACGCTGGGGTCATCTTGCAATAATATGCTTTCTATTTTCATCTTTAACTGCCTGGATCGCGCTATCGCAATAGCGTCCTTAAATACGGTTTTCTTGCTTTGAGACTTTAGTAGTATATAACAAATTAATATTCTCTGACGGTTTTGTTTTCCAGAAATTCCTAAGACATAAACAGCGTCTGCAATATATCGCTTATCTGCGGTAGGCCGCTTACTTACATAAATAGCGAACTGCTCTTTAGGTTTTATAAGTTTTTTCGCAGACGCTATATCTTTATAGCTCCACAGCGTCGTCCTTCCCATTATCGCCCCTGTCTTCAGAGGACCGTTTATCTCAAAAATATCATAAATTCCCATGTATTTACCACGGTTGGATCTTGTCTCCTGTTTATGTCCTATCCTTTCTGCATCTCGTCGAATGTTATGCAACACTTCATCTCTCATAAGAAAGCTTATTTTTTCGGCTTCAAGACCGTCTTTTTTTCTATACGCAAAAATAAGTGTCAGACCTATATATTTTTTGTCTTTTTTCATATTTACTCTATAGCCTTGGATCCACAGGTTCGCTTTCAAGGGCTAGCACAGCAAAAACGCATTCGTGCACTCTTCTAAGAGGCTCGGAATTAACAAACCTTTCTAGGCCTTCAATGCCCAGAGCAAATTCCCTAATAGCCAAGGATCTTTTTGAAGCCAGCGCCCTTTCTTTCAAGCGTTCTAAATTTTCAGGCGCAGTATACTCTGGCCCATAAATTATCCGGAGATATTCTTTGCCGCGACATTTCAAAGCTGGCTGAACCAATCCTTTCTTCCCCTTAGAAATAAAGTCAAATGGTTTTACCACCATTCCTTCCCCGCCCTTGGCAGTCAACTCTTCCCACCACAAAACCCCCTCTTGACTACTAGCATGATTTGAAGGATCTATGACTTTAAAAGGAGTGGCAAGCAATAACTCCGCTTCAAAAGAACAGATATTTGCAATTACTTCCATATGCCAAACATGGTTTTCATTCACATATACTTTGCCCTCAGTGGCCATGATATGAAACGGCGCAAGCTTATAATCAGTAATACTCTTAACAGGCCAACAATAATTCCTATACGCGTCAATATAGCGCAACACCATCTCCGAACGGTTCAGATATTTTTGCGAAATATCCGACATTTTAAGCCCTCTTGTTTCCGTCTGCTTTAAAACTTCTAGCACAACTGCCAATGATGCCTGGGCAGATGAGCTTACGGCTGCATACTGTTCTCGAATAAGCTCTTGCGCTTTTGCCGACCAAGGCATCAATTCGCAATCCAAGCATACCCAACTTGTTTTAAAAGTCTCCCAAAAATTACTTTTATCAAGCGCAAATCTTGTCCTGTCTACCAATTGCTTTTCAAGCTCTCTATTATCAAAAAATCGCCTTCCGGTTCGAGTATAGCAAGTTCCTGCACCATCATCTACGACGCCGAATTTTCTTCGTATGGCATCTTCGTCCCTGCCCACAATAACAATAGCACGCGAACCCATATGTTTTTGTTCGCAGACAACCTTTTTAACATTATTTTTGCGGTAGTAATTAAAAGCTTCCTCGGGATGTTCTAACAAATCTGATTTTTGTGAAGTTTCGGAGGGAGACATTGTCGGAGGTAGATAAATTAACCATTTAGGATTGGTAGCAAAACGGCTTATTACTTCCAAGGCGGCAATAGCATTTTCCTCACGCACGGTTATCCTGTCCCTAAACCTGGTCTCTATAATGCGCTTACCAAGCACATCTTCGATATCCAAGATCTCAGCATGTCGTTGTGGCGCAGTAAGAGCAGGATTTTCTTTTTCCCC
>JAQUMG010000205.1 GCA_028718265.1 Candidatus Omnitrophota bacterium | reverse complement strand
GTTATCGGAGTTTTAAACTGTTATACTTCCAAAAAACACGTATTCTCTAAGCACGAACTGGATCTTCTTGCGGCGTTGGCAAACCAGGCGGCGATCGCCATCGAAAACGCCGAACTGGACCTGCGGGCGCATTCAGCCGAGGAGGCCTTAACTACACGCAAGCTTGTTGAGCGGGCTAAGGATATCCTGTCGCTGGAAGCGAATATCATTCCTTCGGAGGCGTACAGGCTGATACAAAAGCAGAGCATGGATTCGCGCAAATCTATGCGCGAGGTAGCCGAGGCGATAATAATGGCTAAAGATATAAGAGGGAAGAAGGCCGGCGTAAAGTAAGATAAAACTTGACAAGTTCGAATAATGTGGTATATTTGAAGTAGTCAAAGCACAATGTCTGTGTTTTGAGAGGCGAACAAGGAAGCGTTCTTATGAAGAACGCTTTTTTTGTTTTCCGGATAATGGCGTCCTTTTTAGCGGAGTCTTGCTAAACAAGGACGTTTTTTATTATAAGAACGATAGCGTTCTTCCATTCCCCGATCGTGGGATGAAAGAACGCTTTTTCTTTTATTGAGGCAGCTTATGCAGAATATATCTTATGAAGAGCAGATAAACGCCTTAACCAAGATAAGCAAGGCTATAACATCGGATATCTATCTGGAAGATATCCTTAACCAGATAGTTTCCGTCACCGCGGATATGCTGGGCTTTAATATCTGTTCATTAATGCTTATTGATGTTAAAAAGAATAAACTTGTGATCCGGGCTTCGCAGAGCATCGGCGAAGAATACAATAAAAAACCCCTGGGAGTAGGAGAGGGTATCGCCGGCAGGGCGGTTAAGGAGAACAGGTATATAGCGGTTAAAGACGTTGTTAAAGATAAGGAATATAAACATAAAGATATAGCCAAACAGGAAGGGTTATGCTCGCTTTTATGCGTGCCTCTGGCGGTAAAAGGAAAAGCCATAGGCGTGATCAATTGTTATACTTCTGAACCGCATGATTTCTCTAAAACAGAGATAAATATTCTGATTTCAATAGCTAACCAGGCAGCTGTCGCTATCGAGAACGCGGAACTGATAGTGAAAAGCAAAGTGATCCAGGAGGAGCTGGAGATACGCAAACGGATAGAGCGCGCTAAGGGTATTCTCATGGAAGAGGAGGGTCTCTCGGAAGAAGAGGCCTACCTTAAGATCCGTAAATACAGCATGGACAGCCGTAAGACAATGCGCGAGGTTTCCGAAGCGATTATTTTAGCTTCGGATATGAGAAAGATAACAGAGATAAAACGGCCAAGCGGCCGTACAAATCCAAAGGAGGATTGAAATGAATCTGTTAAGGCCAAATGCAAATGATGCAACGGGGACATTCAACCGGTCGAAGAACGTAGTTCCGGGTTCGGGTATCTGCTCGAGATGTATCGACGGATGCAAGGGTAACTGTGAAGTTTTTAAATCGACATTCCGGAGCCGCGAAGTTATATATCCGGGGGCTTTCGGCGAGATTACCGCCGGAGGCGATAAAAATTATCCTTTAGATTATTCACACCTTAATATTCAGGGGTATGCTTTGGGCGCTAAGGGTTTGCCCGAAGGAAAAGTAGGAAATCCCGATAATACAAAATTCCCCGACGTTAATACCGAAACCGAATACGGCTGGGATTCCAAGGTAAAAATGCGCGTTCCCGTGTTTACCGGCGCTCTGGGTTCAACCGAGATCGCCCGTAAAAATTGGGAGCATTTTGCCGTAGGGGCGGCTATATCGGGGATCACTCTTGTCTGCGGCGAAAATGTCTGCGGTATTGACCCGGGCCTTGAACTCGACAGCAAGGGAAAGATCAAGAAATCCCCGGATATGGACCGGCGCATAGAAGTTTACAGGAGATTCCACGAGGGTTACGGAGAGATACTGGTGCAGATGAACGTGGAAGATACGCGCCTGGGAGTGGCCGAATATGTAATAAAAAAACATAAACTTGAAACAATAGAATTAAAGTGGGGCCAGGGGGCCAAGTGCATCGGTGGAGAGATAAAAGTAAAGACTTTAGAAAGAGCGCTTGAGCTTAAGAAACGCGGCTACATAGTTACTCCTGACCCTTCCCTGGAGGCTATCCAGAAAGCTTTTAAAGACAAAGCGATCAAAGAATTCGAGCGCCATTCCCGTTTGGGTTTTGTTTCGGAAGAGGCGTTTTTAGCCGAAGTAAAACGTTTAAGGGACCTCGGGTTCAAGCGCATCACCCTGAAGACCGGCGCTTATTCAATGCGCGAATTGGCTATGGCAATTAAATATTGCGCGTTGGCGCATATTGATTTACTTACAATAGACGGCGCTCCCGGCGGCACAGGTATGAGCCCCTGGAGGATGATGGAGGAGTGGGGCATACCTACTTTTTACCTGCAAGCGCTCACTTATGAATTCTGCCAGAAACTGACCAAAAAAGGAATGCGCGTGCCGGATATAGCCATCGCGGGAGGTTTTTCCAGCGAAGACCATATTTTTAAAGTTCTCGCTATGGGTTCTCCTTATGTTAAAGCGGTGTGCATGGGAAGGGCGCTGATGATCCCCGGAATGGTTGGTAACAATATCTCTAAATGGATCAAAGAAGGAAATCTTCCCGTCACCGTATCTGAATACGGCAAGACAGCAAAAGAGATCTTTGTCTGCTATGAAGAATTGGCTGAAAAATACGGCAAAGATATGAAAGATATATCGCTTGGAGCGGTAGGAGTTTATTCATTCGCCCAAAAACTTAGAGTCGGCCTTCAGCAGTTAATGGCAGGCAGCAGGAATTTTAAGCTGGATGCTATTTCCCGCAACGACCTTATGTCTTTGACGGAAGAAGCCGCTAAGGTTTCCGGCATACCTTATGTTATGGATGCTTACCGTAAAGAGGCGGAAGCGATCCTTTAGGACGCAGCTATGGAAAAAAAAGGTTTATGCGATAACTGCGTTAACGGAACGGTTTGCGTTTTTCCTCAGAAGTTTCCTGTTTGGCAGTGCGAAGAATTCAATAACTCTGTGATAGTTATTGAAGAAAAACAGGGTAAGGCAATAAAGCCTAAAAGAGGGTCAAGATAGACCAGGGATATTTGTAGCAGGATTTTAATTCATTAAGACACGGGCGTCTTTTTTAATTCCTATGATGGATAAGAAAGTCGCCTTTGTTTTTTTTCGGAGAAGGCGCGCAAAAAGGGAGAGAAAAATGTTACGAAAATCGAGAATTGCGCTGTTAGGGAGCATGGTATTGACATTTGCCTGCCTTGCCGGAGCGTTTGCAACGCCCTCGACTCTTATCTGGGCGCCGTCTACCGACGTAAAGCCGTTCGGAATGTTCCATTTGGACGCGGATAATTATACGCCGGTAAGAAGCAGGGACCACAATGGCAACAAATTGTTCGTTTTGCAGGATTACGGATTGATGGCGGGCCTGTTGCCGG
>JAQUMG010000204.1 GCA_028718265.1 Candidatus Omnitrophota bacterium | reverse complement strand
CCCTGCGATGCTCGCGGCTCAACAGCCGCCGTTGGGCCAAGGGAGATGGAGCAAGGGAGGCGTAAATGATAGAGGCAATTGTCGTGCTCGTCGTTGTGATAGTAGTTAGTTGCGTTTACTACTACAATCTGTCGGATGAGAAACTTGACGAGAAGATATACGGGAAACGGAACCCAGACATCATATGCCCGCACTGCCAGACAAAGGGGAGAGTGCATACGAAGGAGATCGACAAGAAAGTCGGAATCAGCGGTGCAAAGGCAACCGCTGCGGTACTGACCGGTGGTGTTTCTGTTCTGGCAACTGGACTATCCCGGAAGGACCATCTAACCCAGGCTCATTGCTGCAAATGTGAGTCAACTTGGACATTCTGAGGGATGGCGCACTCGACAGTGAGTGAGCTGAGTGAGCGAACGGCCCAACCAGGCGTTGCACCGGATCGCCAATAACGCCGGCTCCCGGTGAACTCTTTGTTAGATTTATCATGAACAGAGAAGAAAAAATTGCCGAAGTTTATCTGAAATCATTAGGTTTTAAGAATGTTGTTTTTGAACCAGATGGTAATATTCCCCCCGATTTTTCAATGGATGGCAGAATTGCGGTTGAAGTCCGACGGTTAAATCAGCATTTTTTTACAAAAGATGAAGTACGAGGGCTGGAAGAAGGCAGGTTACCTTTATTCAAGTTACTACAATCATCTTTAAACGAATTTAATTCACAATATAAAGGGGAAACCTATTGGGTTTCCATTAGATTCCGTCGCCCAATTGAAAAAGGTCCTACCGTCAAAGAAGCAATCCGCAAAGCTTTAACAGATTTTTTGAGTAAACCTTTTGCACCCCCTTGTGATGTCAAAGTTACAAGTAGTATTTGTTTTCATATTTTTTCAAGCTTACCAGTAAAGGGTAGAGTTTTTCGATTTGCAGGGGGAACAGATAGAGAAAGCGGGGGATTTGTATTAGCTGAATTCAAAAAGAACTTCGACCACTGCGTTAAAGAAAAGAGCAAAAAGATTAGAGATCACTATCCGAGATACGTTTCTTGGTGGCTCGTTTTAGTAGATAAAATTGCTTATGGCTTTGATGAGAGTGAAAAAAAAGAAATCAAGTCGATGGTCAGTATGAATTCTTATTGGAATAAGGTGATCGTGTTAGACAGTTTAAATGGAAATAAAATCCTGGAAATCTAACTTGCTGGCCCAAGATATAACGTTCGTGCAGAACGTGCTTAACATGCGGATGCGTTTATGAGATATAGGGGACTATGCCAAGATTAGCGAGATTGGATGTCTTGCATCATGTTATTGGGCGGGATTTAGGCTTTTTAATTGCCGTAGTAATAGTGTAGTAATAGTAAAAAGAATGGTTTGCGGCGTATGACAACTCCAAGTACGTCAGAAGAACTAAGAGAAGTATATAGAGAGATCCGGTTTATTTTTGACTGTTATCCGCGCGAGGCGGAAGATATCCGTCGCCTGGCCCTGGAGGTAAAGACCGGCATTGAGGCTATAGATCCGCTGATCCAGGGAATGACCTCGGAAGTCTGTCCCCACTGCAAAAGCTCAAATTGTACGAATCTAAACGGCCGGTTTGACTGGTGCGACCTGATTTATTTGGCGGCGCTGGGGCTGGAATTGCCCCCTTTCAGGGATGGGCTGAGAGATGAGGAACCATGCCAGTTCCTGGCAGAAAGGGGCTGCGTCCTGCCTCGCGCCATGCGGCCGCATCGCTGTAACTGGTGGTATTGTGAACCCTTACTGGAAGTTATCGAGAAATGGCCGCCCCGTAAACAACGCAGGTTTATTTCTTCCATAGAGAAAATAACCCTGACCCGAAAGAGAATGTGTGATGAATTGAAGACGATACAGGATGGAGTTAGGAAGGCCGGCTAGGCTATATGTGTTCGGTTAGTTTGTAAAAGAGGTAGCGGATATCTACTTTTTTGCCTTGCACCTTTCATTTTCCAGGATCCAGTTTGTGTGCCAAAATTTATAAAAGTCCGAAGACCGTATAGAGCCTTCCGGTATGGAAAGTTCCCGGCAGAGGCGAAGGAGCCTTTCTTTATCTGTAGATATAATATGATAAGATTTTTTTCGCCTCGAAAGGTAGTTTTCGTGTATGGATATGAAACCTCGCTCCGCCCAGGTTATAGCGTCGGGAATTTTTTCCAGGGGGAATATTTTGATTTTGAAATGGAATTTGCGACGTAAGGTCTCTATAATTTTGTCAAGTTTTGTCATGCACTGGACCTGACGTATTTTTCTCCGGTAAGATTTTAAAGGACTTTCCATCAAGGAATCTTCCACTGTTATTTTTGACCTTTTACGAGTTCATCATCTTTATTGGTAGTTGCAACTTTCTATTGTCATATCGGCAATGAGCTGCACCAACTTAAACAAATAAAGACGAATATTTCTGATGGTCTCGTAAGAAGTCCCCAAATGGCCGTTTTTACAAAATCGGCTCCAATGATTTCAATAAGTTACAAATCCGTATTTTCAGGCTTTCCGACCTTTTACGAGTTCATCATTTCTAACTGGCTGATAAAATGCAGGAAAAGTTACAGGTGGTTATTTCTGGATGGATACCGGGGTGAAGGTATTGTTTATTTTTACCCTGAGTTTTTTGTTTTTGTACTGTGCCAGTATGTTTTTAGAGTCCGTGTTGTCGAGAAAATTTATAGTGAGATGATCTACTTCGGTCCCGGTTATCCCGCTGGTGACCTTTACTGTTTGTAAGACGGTTTCTGTATGTTGTTTGACAAGATTAATGATAAATTTTTTTAATTCCGGGTCTTCGGTCTTGAAAAAATCATCCCGCGTGTAGAGGGCGATGATTACATCATGGGTCAATGGGGGTTGGTTGACCAGGCCATAGAATACAAACTGCCTGTTGAGATTTAAGGATAGGCGGGCGCTGGTAATGTTAATAAAGTTGGTAAGTTCCATATTAAGAAGGTGGGTTTCGAGTTTGTCTATACGCAGTTGAGCGGTGGCTATGGCATTATCCATCTCTCCCCATTTTTTCTGGGATTGATCCAGCCGCCAGAGGGCGTAAGACGAAAAAGTAACGGCCGATATGCTGACAATTATCGTTATAATGTTAAAAATGAGGTTTTTCTTATAATCCATAAAATAGTTCAGGAGACACTTTTTAATTTACTTTTACAGGCGTTTGGTTTAAAGACTATAGCTAAAAGCCTAATAAAGTCAATTGGTTTTTGGCATAAGGATAATTACAGGGTAGATTCATGAACAAGAAGCCAGGGCGTAAGTCCAAAGTAGAGAGAAAGACGAAGGAAACGGATATTTCTCTGAAATTCAGCCTGGATGGAAAGGGTAAAAGCGATATCAATAGCGGTATTGCCTTCCTCGATCACATGCTCACCCTTTTTGCCGCCCATGGATTTTTTGACCTGGTCTTAAGGGCCAGGGGAGATATAGAAGTGGATTTCCATCATA
>JAQUMG010000203.1 GCA_028718265.1 Candidatus Omnitrophota bacterium | reverse complement strand
CGTGCTGACCAGATCGTAAGGTGCCCTGCACTTTGTCTTATCGCCGCCCCTCACCGTCACGATATCATCAATCATCGAAATGTCTTTGCCGAGTTCCCTCAGCAGTTTTATCATAGTATTGATATCGGACAGATACGGTACATTTTTCAGGACACAGGTATCGTCGGTAAGCAATGTCGCCGCTAAAATCGGAAGTGCGGCATTTTTTGATCCGCTTATCACGACGGTCCCTTTTAATTTCTTCCCGCCCTTTATGACTAATTTATCCATGCTTTTCCACTATGACAATCCGGTCATGACCGTTGTAATCCTTGAAAGATTTGGCCTTGCCTAACTCCGGATATTTTCCGATAATTTTCGCAACCGCTTCGCGCTGATCATAACCGATTTCAAAGGCAAATATGCCGCCGGTCTTCAGGTACCGCCTTCCTTTGCCCAGAATATTGTGATAAAAATCCAGTCCGTCGCAGCCGCCGTCTAATGCGCTTGTATCCTCATATGATATCTCCGGTTGCAGCTGCTTTATTTCGCCTCGTTTAACATACGGAGGATTTGATATAATTATATCAAAATAGTTCAAGTATATGCCAGGGATATTACCAAAAAGATCGCTTTTTATGAATTTAATCTTTTCACTTACCGCATTCATTTCCGCATTCTGTGATGCTATCGCAAGCGCCGTATCCGAAATGTCGGAAGCAATTATTCTACAATTAGTTACGTTCTTTGTCAATGAAATTGGTATATTACCGCTTCCTGTGCCTATTTCAAGTATATCTACGGTGCGATCACCCGTATTTGCCATAATTTCCAGTATCTTTTCGACAAGTAATTCAGTTTCCGGGCGCGGTATAAAAACGCCTTCCTTCAATTTCAGGGGCAGCCCCATAAATTCGGTTTCCTGTACGATATACTGCAGGGGGTATCGCGAGGCTCTCCGCTTTATGAGGTGCTGGAATAGTCCGATATCCGAGCAGCGGCTCAATAACAATTCCGTTTCCCGCTTCGCAGACTCTATACCTGAGCGGCTAAGTTCCGTTTCTGCCCATTTTAGCAAGCTTTCTTTTGTGCTGTTACTCATATAATCAACCCGCCGCCTGAGTCTTTCCCAGCCGCAGCTTTCTTTCGGCGTCTTTAAGAGCCCCTATCATCTCGTCAAGGTCCCCTTCCATGATCTCGGGCAACCGGTATGATGTAAAATTGATCCGGTGATCCGTAACGCGCCTGTCCGGAAAATTATAAGTCCGTATTTTCTCCGACCTATCGCCGCTTCCTACCTGCTTCTTCCTGTCCTTGGTTATCTTTGCCTGCTGGTCGGATTTCAGTTTATCGAAAAGCCGGGCATTGAGAACCTTCATTGCCTTTACTTTGTTTTTATGCTGCGATCTTTCATCCTGACATGTTACCACTAAACCCGTCGGGAGATGCGTTATCCTCACGGCGGAATCCGTCGTGTTTACCGACTGTCCGCCGTGGCCGCCGGACCTGTAAACGTCTATTTTCAGATCCTCCGGCTTGATATTAACTTCCACATCCTCGGCCTCGGGCATGACAGCGACCGTTACCGCCGATGTGTGTATACGGCCTGATGCCTCCGTATCCGGGACTCTTTGAACGCGGTGCGTACCGCTTTCATACTTAAAGAAGTTGTACACCCCCCTGCCGCTTATATAAAATATAACTTCTTTAAAACCATTTTTTTCGCTCATGGAGCTGCTGAGAATCTCTGCCTTCCAGCCTTTTCTCGCGGCATACTTCGCATACATCCTGTATAGCTCAGCCGCAAATAACGATGCCTCCACTCCGCCGGTGCCGGCCCGTATTTCTACGATGACGTTTTTATCGCTGTATAGGTCCTTTTCGTAAACCATCTCTTCAAGATCCCGGGTAAGAGATGCCTTTTTATCGCTTAATACGCCGAGCTCCGCCTCGGCGAGCTCCACAAATTCAGGATCATGCTTTGCCGAAAGAACGTACATGACGCCTTCTATTTCTTTCTCGATCTTTTTATATTCCCTGTACTTCGCCACCACTTCGGAAAGTTCGGCGTGCTCTTTGGCGTACTTTTGATAAAGTTCCGTTTTTGAGATAACGCCGGGATCTGATATCAGCGCCTCTACTTCTTTGAGCCTGGCTTCCTTTTTCAGGATTTCATTAAACATTTTTAGCTCTGTTTTTGCTGCGCTGCCTCATCAGTTTTATTCTCTTCCGGCGAAGGCTTTAAAGTGGCTGTCTTAGCGCGTTTTTTCGTTTCTACAGTCTTTTCGTATCTTTTCTTAAACTTATCCACCATACCTGCCGAGTCCACAAGTTTCTGCTTTCCCGTAAAAAACGGATGGCACTTCGAGCAGATATCGACTTTAATGTTAGGTTTCGTGGAGCGCGTATGTATAACTTCGCCGCACGCGCAGCTTATAGTAGTCTCTTTGTAATCCGGATGTATCCCCTTCTTCATGTCTAACTTCCTTTCAGTTGTCTTTCTTACAATGCCTTATTTATACTCATCAGAAATTCGGCATTTGTTTTTGTTTTTGCCAGTTTTTCTACCAGTAACTCCATTGCCTCGACGGTATTCAGCTCATTCAGGACCTTGCGCATAAGCCATATCCTCTGAAGTTCGTCGGCGTGAACAAGTAATTCTTCCTTACGGGTATTGGACCTCTTGATGTCGATTGCAGGATAAACTCTCTTCTGAAAGAGTGTCCGGTCCATCTGGAGCTCCATGTTGCCCGTGCCTTTGAATTCCTCGAATATGACTTCATCCATGCGGCTGCCCGTGTCTACAAGCGCGGTAGCTATAATAGTAAGACTGCCGCCTTCCTCAATATTTCTCGCTGCACCAAAGAACCTTTTCGGCTTATGAAGAGCGTTTGAATCTACGCCTCCGGAAAGGATCTTGCCCGAATGAGGAACGACGGCATTATAGGCCCTGGCTAACCGCGTTATACTATCGAGCAATATTATAACATCTTTTCCGTATTCTACAAGCCTTTTGGCCTTCTCCAGCACCATTTCCGCTACCTGGGTGTGCCTTTCCGCGGGTTCGTCGAAAGTCGAGCTTATGACTTCGCCGTGTACGGAACGCTGCATGTCGGTAACTTCTTCCGGCCGCTCATCTATCAGCAATACCATGAGCAACGCTTCCGGATAGTTCTTGGTTATGGCATTCGCGAACTTCTGGAGCAAAACAGTCTTGCCGCTATACGGCGGAGCCACTATCATACCGCGCTGCCCTTTGCCTACCGGGGTCAGCATATCCATAACGCGCATGGAAATATCTTCGGATTCATTTTCCAGGATAAAGCGCTCATTAGGATAAAGAGGCGTAAGATTATCGAATAGTACCCTCTCCTTTGACTTATCCGGATTCTCATAGTTCACCGCCTCTACTTTAAGAAGCGCGAAATATCTTTCCCCTTCTTTCGGCGGCCTGATCTGGCCGCTTACCGTATCGCCCGTACTGAGATC
>JAQUMG010000202.1 GCA_028718265.1 Candidatus Omnitrophota bacterium | reverse complement strand
GAGAACCGCTCCTCTGGCTTGTTTCGGTAGAGCTCCTGCTTACTGCGCCGCCTTCTGCCAAATTCTCTGTATCCTCTGAACTGCGCTCAGTGCCAAACTTAGACTCCAAATAATATGGTTCATATTGTTTGGTCGCGAAATTAACGGTATTTCCGCCCTGGCCGCCCTGGTCAGTGTAATCTACCGCATCCTTGATCCTGCCCTGGAAACCCCTTTTAACATAGGTCTGCATAGCTATTACTGCCGCTACTATCAGACCGAGCACGATCACATACTCTGCCGTACTCTGTGCTTTTCTGCGCATTAACATTTTTTCTTCACCTCCTTAAAATTACTTTATTGGAAACTAACGTGACTGACCGCGGTCTCCGCTTCTCCGGCCACATGTTCAAGCATATTGGTTACCTTGGGCTTAATGATGGTGTTGGCTGCCAAAAGTATTGCTCCTACAACCGCCGTGAAGATAATAATGTATTCAAGTGTGCTTTGCGCTCTTTTCTGCCTTAACATTTTCCTCACCTCCCCTTCCGTTTAATAAAAACTTTCTAAAACTTTTTTGGCAATGTAAAATAAAAAAACCGAAGTTCTAATGTCCATTATAAGACTCTTCGGCTTTCGGTAACCCGGATAATGTGGCGAACATCGTCCCGTGGCTTTGCGCATCCACTCTCCTCCGATAGCGGAATTGCCTTTTTATGACGCCTTTAAAATGCACCTAAAATATAACACCTATTATTAAGTATGTCAATAATACTGAGGCTCCTTTAAGAAAGCGTTTTCTAAGGCAGACACCAAAGGCGGCTGTTATCCGCGAATAGGATTTCTTTTTCATTGATTCTATGACAGGCATATTCCAGCTCCTTCAGAAAGAGATACCCCTGGGGAGGGTTGAATTTAACTACCGTGCGGCCATCTCCTCTCTTCAGAATGGCGTTAAGGCCATAAAACTGCTCTTTTGCCGTCGGGAAATCCTTCTCTTTAAACCCCTCAGGCAGGAAATGCCAACGCACATACAAATCTAAGATCTGGAGATAATTCTCGAAGGTTGTCTTTGGATGAGAGGAGGCTTGAAGCCGTTCCATACATTCCGCCGAGAAAAAACGCTGGGAACTGCCTCTATAAGTGAAAAGCTCGATCTTGCGGCTGAAATCCTGGAATGTTTCCCCTAAATTTGGCCAGCGGTTAAGATAAATATTGGCCAGGTTTTCAGGACGGCCCGCCTCAAGAGTAAGGTTACTTAAAATTACCACTCGCGTCTTTTCCGAAAGCAGTGTTTTCAAAGCGCAGCCTTTTAATGTAACTGGTTGCTTCATATCAGGTTGTGACAATTCAACCTCTATTTCTGACAGATAAAGATTCAATCCTAACGGTTCAAAATAAAAGGGCTTGAATTCACCGATCTTTAAAACTTTACGATAATTCACAAACTGCCAGGGCCACATCGCAAAAACAAAAAAGCGTTTTTTGACCACCTCGAAAGAGATCGAATTTAAATCCTCAAGCTTGTTACCATGGATCTTTAAACCGGTAATAGACTTGCTTTCCGACTCTAATCCCAGGATAAGATTAAAGAACTCCTTCGTAGGAACATTGTAACCCGGGGCAGTAAATAACACTAATGGCAGTTTATTGTTGAAATGATTATTTATATAACTACCTGTGTTGCATATAGTTGTGGAGAAATCATATGGAGTGTAAGGGGTAGACCAAACAGTATACATTTGGCCATCTATATATGAACTATCATTAGTTGAGAAATTAATTTTTATGCAGCGGACTTCTTTAGATGCCTCCTCAATAACTTGAGAGATATCCTTCTCTAGTGTCTTAACTGCTTGCAATTCATTGTGATAGTACATTATACTCTCAAAGGAAATACCCCGGCCGATTAACGCCTGTAACTCATTAATCTGGCCTTGTTGCGGCTTTTCAAAGAGAGGAAGATAAATTAAGCCTTCAGTCTTAGCCAAAAGATCATCTCCAGCTATATTCAGGCTGCTCTTAATCAATTCTGTAATATGGCGGCTTCCTCCGATCAGGCAATCAGCGGCTTTAAGTAAAATTGCTCCGGTACAGGGCATCTCCGACGGGAGATGAGTTTGCACTTCAGCCTTTAACAGCTCTGCCGGCTGCTTTTCAGGCAGTTTTTCAGGTGGTTTCTCGACCGGTTTCTCGACCGGTTTTTCAGGTTTAGTCTCCAATAGCAGCTCTGACGGCTGCTTTTCAGGCAGTTTTTCAGGCTTACTCTCTAACAGCAAAACCTCTGATTTAACGCGTTTTTTCCTCTTCAGGGTCCTGCCTACAGGCATGCTCAAACCAGCTTCTTTAAATATGGAATTAATGCTTGATTTGGATACTTCTATTTTAAATCTTTGTAGAATGAGATAGCTCAAGCTCCTGCAACTGATCATAGGATTTGCTCTTTTTTCATCCAAGATAGATTGTCTTACTTCCGGCCTTAGTTTATGAATTACGCCCATATTTCCTCCAGACTGGACATTGTTGAGCTAATTAAAGTATACTACAGATTAAAATTATGTCAATATCTATTCAGTTTGGACAATATGATAAATCTTGCTGATATTTATTAGCTAAAAAGAGAGCAGTTTGGACATTGTTAGGGACGTTTCTCAACCTAAAGTAGGGACGTTTCTGGATATAAAGCGAAAGGTGTCCCAAGTATCTTTTGTTAGATTAACTCTCTTTTGGCGTCTATTGGACTGGAGGTGGTAAATATGCCAAGAGGCTCTAGATTAATCTTAGACAATGCGTGTTACCATTTAATGGCACGGGGGAATCAAAAACAAAGCACATTTATAGAAGATGATGATTTTATCAGGTATCTTGAACTATTAAAGCATTATAAGAGGAAATACTGTTTTAAATTATATGGTTATTGTTTAATGCCCAATCATGTCCACTTAATAGTAGAACTTGAAAAATCATCTATATTAGGGAAAATTATGCAGGGATTAAACCTAGCTTACGCGGTCTGGTTCAACAAAAAATACAACAAGGTGGGCCATCTCTGGCAAGGAAGGTATAAAAGCAGGCTTATTCAAAAGGATCAATATTTGTTAGATTGTATAAAATATGTAGAATTCAATCCAATAAGGTCCAAAATGAATCAGTCTCCTTTTGATTATCCTTGGAGTAGCTGGAGAGAACGCATGGGATACAAGCAAGATAACCTATTGGATTTCCCTTCTTTAAGCTAATGTTGGGGGACACTTTCCCGATTGGATTCAGAAACGTCCCTATCTATATGATGGTTAGGTAATCGCCTGTTTGGGTGGAGGTTTTTTCCAGGGTTCCTGCGGGCAGTTCAATGCTAAATAGCGCGCTTAAATAAATGCCGCTTATCCTAAATGGCCGCATATTGCGGATTGTCCTTATAATTCTGTTCTTGGAATCGACAAAAATCACGTCTATGGCAAAACGCATGAAAAAAGTGTGTATTGAATTGCAGGGCTTGAT
>JAQUMG010000201.1 GCA_028718265.1 Candidatus Omnitrophota bacterium | reverse complement strand
GAAAAGGGCGGCAAGATCGTCGGATGCGGAGCGCTGCACATAAGCTGGGAAAGGCTGGGCGAAATAAGGTCTCTGGCGGTACGGAAAGGCGTGCAAAAAAAAGGCATCGGGGAAAAACTTGTGAAAACATGCCTTGCCGAAGCCAAAGAAGTGGGGCTTGAAAAGGTGTTTGTCCTGACCTATAAGCCTGAGTACTTCCGGCAGTTCGGCTTTAAGGACATCGATAAGTACCAGTTGCCGCATAAGATATGGACGGATTGCGTAAAATGCGTTCACTTTCCGGATTGTACGGAAGACGCATTGATTAAGGTGCTTTAATGGGATATACGATAACGGAAAAAATATTGCTGGCGCATAGCGGAAAAAAATCGATAGCGTCCGATGAATTTATAGACGCAAAGGTGGACCTCGCGCTTGGTAACGATATAACGGCGCCGTTGGCGATAAACGAATTCGAGCGGCTGGGCGCGAAAAAGGTGTTTGATAAGAATAAGATCGCGCTTATACCCGATCATTTTACGCCTAACAAAGACCTGAAAAGCGCCAATCAATGTAAGATATTGAGCGAATTCGCCGCGAAGCACAACATAAAGCATTATTATGAACTCGGCCAGATGGGCATAGAGCATGCACTTCTGCCGGAACTGGGCCTTGTACTGCCCGGTGATCTGGTGATAGGCGCAGACAGCCACACGTGCACCTACGGAGCGTTGGGCGCTTTTTCAACAGGCGTCGGCTCGACGGATCTGGCGGCGGCCATGATAACCGGCAGATGCTGGTTCAGGGTGCCCAGGTCGATAAAATTTGTGTATAAGGGCAAGCTGGGAAAGTGGGTCGGCGGCAAAGATCTGATATTGCACACAATCGGCGATATCGGTGTCGAAGGCGCGCGCTACATAGCGATGGAGTTTACCGGAGACACCATAAGGAATCTCGGCATGGATGACAGGCTGGCCATGTGCAACATGGCCATAGAGGCGGGCGGCAAGAGCGGCATTATCGAGCCGGACGCGATTACGGAAAAGTATGTAAAAAGCCGCTGGCTTGGCCCCGGCAAATCAAATAAAAGGAAACATAAGATTTATAAAAGCGATAAAGACGCAGAATACTGCGAAATCCATGAGTATGATGTGAAAAAAATGGAGCCGCAGGTTGCGGCGCCCCACCTGCCGAGCAACACAAAGCCGGTGAGCGCGTTTAAGAACGTCGCGATAAATCAGGTGGTTATCGGCTCGTGCACGAACGGGAGGATAAGCGATCTCAGGATAGCCGCGAAAGTTCTCAAGGGCAAAAAAGTAAATTCGCGGGTCAGGGTAATCATAATACCGGCCACGCAGAATATATATCTCGAGGCGCTGAAAGAAGGGCTTATAGAGATATTTCTGAAGGCAGGAGCCGTAGTGTCGACTCCGACGTGCGGCCCGTGTCTTGGCGGACACATGGGAATTCTCGGCGCGGGTGAAGTGGCCATCGCCACTACAAACAGGAATTTTAAAGGCAGGATGGGCGATCTGACAAGCCAGGTGTATCTGTCGAATCCGGCGGTCGCGGCCGCCAGCGGTATTAAAGGAAAAATCGCGCATCCCGATGAGGTAGCATGAAAGCAAGAGGCAAAGTACATAAATTCGGCGGCAACGTCAATACCGATGATATAATTCCGGCTAAGTTTCTTAATACGACGGATCCGAAAGAACTCGCGTCGCATTGTATGGAAGGCATAAGCGCCGATTTCGCAAAGAATGTAAAGCCGGGCGACATTATAGTTGCCGGCACTAACTTTGGCTGTGGCTCCAGCCGCGAGCACGCACCTTTTTCGATAAAATCCGCGGGTGTTTCCTGCGTCATAGCGGAAACTTTCGCGAGGATATTTTACCGGAACAGCATCAACATAGGATTGCCTATACTGGAGAGCAAAGAGGCCGCGCGCGATATAGAAAACGGCGACGAAGTGGAAGTGGATTTTGATAATGGCGAAATAAAAAATATTACGACGGGTAAAACGTATAAATCCCAGAGTTTTCCGGAATTTATGCGCAAGATCATAACAGCCGGCGGACTGTTAAATATGCTGAATGTCGATAATCCACGATAGGAAAGCGAGGCGCCGATGAAGATCGAGAAAGAAGCTAAAACCATAATCGCCTACACATACAACTATAAGATAAAATGCGACGTATTTATGTCTCCGGGAAGCCGGCTTTCCGATTTTATAGGAAGCCTTAGCCAGAAACAGTTTATACCGGTTTCGAACGCCGTTGTCAGCGATATTTTCGGCAACGCGATATGTACGACAAAATTTCTTGAACTTAATATGAATGAAGTAATATTTTTACTGCCGGCGAGTGATTTAATAGAAGAATAACAAGGGAGAGCAAGATGTATAAGATAGCGGTTATACCCGGCGACGGAACGGGGCCGGAAGTTATAAGAGAGGGATTGAAGGTATTGGAAGCCGTCAGTAAGAAGACAGGCTTCAAATACGAAACGAAGATGTACGATCTGGGAGGAGAGCGCTATAAGAGGACAGGCGAAGTCCTTCCCGACTCTGTTTTGGCGGAACTCAGTAAATTTAACGCCATATATCTGGGCGCGGTCGGCCATCCCGACGTAAAACCGGGCATACTTGAACAAGGGCTTTTGCTGAAGCTGAGGTTTAGTCTCAAACAATATATTAACCTGCGGCCCGTAAAGCTTTACCCCGGCGTATGGACACCTCTTAAGGATAAGGGCCCCGAGGATATAGATTTTGTCGTAGTAAGAGAAAATAACGAGGGGCTGTATGTCGGCGAGGGCGAATTCATAAATAAAAACACTAAAGACGAAGTGGCGATACAGATATCGCGGAACACGCGCGCCGGCGTGGAAAGATGCGTCAGGTACGCTTTTGAATACACGCGAAAACGCAACAAGAGAAAGAAGCTTACTCTGTGCGGCAAGACAAACGTTCTTACTTACGCCTTCAACCTGTGGGAAAGGGTTTTTAACGAGGTAGCCAGGGAATATACGGACATCACGACGGATTATGCGCATGTTGACGCTACGTGCATGTGGATGATCAAAAATCCCGAATGGTTTGACGTAATAGTTACGGATAATATGTTCGGAGATATCATAACCGATTTAGGCGCTATGATCCAGGGCGGGATGGGTATTGCCGCCGGAGGCAACATCAACCCCAAGGGCGTTTCAATGTTCGAGCCTATCGGCGGGAGCGCTCCTAAGTATACAGGGAAGAATGTGATTAATCCGTTGGCCGCTATCTGCGCCGCGGGCATGATGCTTGAATACCTGGGTGAAGAGGGAGCGGGACGCGCGATAGAAAAGGCAGTGATCAAAATAGTAAGCAAGGACCTTAAGTCGCTCGCCGCGGGAAAGATGGGCTATTCTACAACCGAGATCGGGGACCTGGTGATAAAAAATCTTTAAGGAGACCTTTTCATGAAAAAGCACAACGTCGCTGTTGTAGGCGTAGGCGCGGTGGG
>JAQUMG010000200.1 GCA_028718265.1 Candidatus Omnitrophota bacterium | reverse complement strand
TAGCAGCCTGCTCAATAGAGGCCAGCTTTGCGTCGTAATCAAGCCTGATCTTTTCGATATCGGCTTTTGCCTCTTCTATTTTATTGAATTCGGAGGCTATCCGCTCTTTGCGCTTATCCAGAAGCCCAAGCACCTTTTTCCAGGCAAAGGCCCTAAGCAGGATCAATAGGATCAGGAATCCTATGACCTGGGCGACGATTTCGTTAGCGCTTAACATTTTAAGCAATTCCATTTAATTCCAACTCCTGACTATCTTAAAGCCAAATGTCAAAGCTCAAAATCCAAAATAAATCCAAATGTTAAATTCTAAATAACAAAACGTTTGTTTCGATATTTGACATTGGGATTTTTAATTTATTTTGTGCTTTGGATTTTGCCATT
Source organism: Candidatus Omnitrophota bacterium (assembly GCA_028718265.1). Next base: position 3,106 of record JAQUMG010000200.1, on the reverse strand, counting down.
TGTCATTAGCTAATAATCCTAAGTTATAGCTTGCCGGCTAAAACAAACGCAAACACAAGCGCATAAATAGTGAGCGCTTCAATGAACGCGCAACCCGTGGCCATATTAATCAATATCTTGGTTGCTGCTTCCGGTTGCCTGCCGGTTGCCTCCATTGCCGAAGCAACTGCTTTACCTAAACCCAATGCTGAACCAAACGCGGCCAGGCCTAAACCTAACGGCATGGCTAAAGCTAAAGCTACCTTGTAATCCATTCTGCCCTCCTTAATTAGCCCTGATTAGGGCTCGCTAATTAATCCCGAGTGCCTGTTCTTCTTTGTCAGGTACGAGGGGTCAATTCCCTATGCTCTTCTCCCTCATGAGTCAATACAAGAGCAAAATAAATTGTTGTTAAAAGCGTAAAGACCACTGCCTGAACCACTGCCGCTAAAATTGCCAGGATCGTGCTAAACACCAGAAGCGGTACGCCTCCTAAACCGAATCCTGCTAATACGGATAGAAGCATATCATCGCCCCAGATATTGCTGCGTAAACGTAAAGATAAACTTATAGGCCTGACTAATTCCGAGACAATATGCAGGATAAACATCATCACCGGCACAAAAACCGAGAATGCCAATATCCCGCGCGGCCTGCCCATCATATGGTCCAGGTAACCTAAAAATCCGAGTTCCTTAAAAGCGGTGTATTGCACGTAAACAAAAACACAAAGGGCAAGGCCCAGCGTAGTCGACCAGCTCGAAGTCGGGGATTTCATGAACGGGATTATTCCGAAAAGGTTCATGAATATTATATATATAAAAAGCGTGCCGATAAAAGGAGTATATCTTCTTCCGTTTTTCCCCAATATCCCGCAGACAAAATCATCCAATCCGCCGACAACTAACTCTACCGCGTTCTGGAGCCTCTCCGGTATCATCTTCTGTTTTCGTTGAGCCAGATATACTATTAAAGAAATAACGAAAACAGCCAGGAGGGAAAATAAAACATTCTCCCACAGATAGATCTGTTCCCCTAAAAAGGTTTTTCTGCCGACTAGATCCGCTAAGAATGAAACTAGATTTGGCAGTTCGTGCCTGGCTCCTGCTGCTTCGACGGCCATATACTTGATACCCCCAAGACTAATATGATTAAAGACATTCCTGTTAAGAGGCTAGCAACGGGAAAAAGTTTCCAGAAAATTATCAAAAAACCTACCAGGTATAATACCGGGAATTTAATCAAAAGAAATAACAAAAGCTTATTGTTCGCCCTTTTAAGCACCGCTATTTCAAATAAATTTATAGTCAACAGGAAATTAGCCATCAGCCAGCTTGCCCCGACCAGAATGCCGGCGCTAAAAGAGAACTGGCGGATGAACCCAAAGATCAAGGCAAGGCTAAACACCAGTATAACGCTTATATTTATCGGCCTATTTAATTTCTGACGCATCATCATTCTTTTTTGTCTATTTCGCTGACCAGCCTGATTATCCTTATTGACTCTCTTATCCCTACCGCGATACCTGCTCCTATACAAATGACTAGTACATAAAAAGGCAGGTTGAACCTCTTTTGAAGATAATCGCCTAAGAAGAAACCGGCCAAAGGAGAAACTGCCAGCATTATCGGGATATAAGAGATCATCCCGGCTATCTTAATCCTCTTGTAGAACTCTTCTTTATTTGCCATTTTTTTATCAGGGACGGTTCTATTCTTTGTAACCATTTAGCGCATAACCGTTCCTTTCTATACTCTTATCGGCAATATGACAAATGGTATGCCTTCGCGGTATAATTTTTTCTGCATGGCAAAAACAGTATAGTTGTGCAGGAAACGTATAACAAATGAATCTTTGGGGAAAATAAGTTGTCCGCCGAAGAATACCGAATTTGGAAAACGCTCGATGACCTGAGGAGCGATATTGCCTACCTCCTCCACCACATCCGTGCCTACTTCAAATATCCCTTCGGCATAAAAACCCTGTTTATTCATAAATTTGACATAACGGGTAACATCTGACTTGGCCTCGGTTTCTAACCTGCCGATTTCGCTCCTACCCTTAAAGTTCCCGGCATCAACTATCCCTATCTGGAGGAAAACAAAGTTTTTGAACACGCCTCCGAATAACCTTATGATCCCAAATAAAGTATGCAAGCCTATGCCGTTAAAACCGCTCACCAGTAAAACCGCGGTCTTGGCCTTGGGGTCGAATTTTAAGTCTTGAGCAGCCTTTTGCGCCGGGGCCAACAACACCTCTTCGGCAGATTCAGCCACAGTAACCAGATTATTTAACCTATGCAGAAGTTTGGCGGTTTGATAATAATGGCGTTTTACAAGGATTGCCACCACAATCAATGACCCGGTAAAAAAGAGAGTAACCCAGCCTCCTTCGCCAAACTTCATGATTATCATCGAAACAAGTATAAAGGCGCACAAAATAAACCCGGTGCCGTTAATAAAAAACTTCTTTAACCAGCCCTTGACCTGTGAACGCACCTGCCACCAATGCCGCACCATGCCCGCTTGAGAAAAACAGAAAGTAATAAATACATTAATACTATATAAAACTACCAAGAGCTTGACTGAACCGCCGGTTATTGCCATTACCAACAGAGCCAAACCTCCCATAATCAGTATGCCGTTCTGGGTTACTAATCTGTCGCTTAGGGCTGAAAACCTATTGGGAAACCAGCGGTCATTGGCCATATTCGCCAAAACTCTTGGGCCGTCGAGAAAACCTGCTTGCGCCGCGACAAAAAGCAGAGTAGCTTCCGAAAATAAAGTAACTAAGACAAATACGTAGCCTGATTTCCCCCATCCTGCCGTAATCTTGTCAAAAAGAGTGGCGTTTAATGTCTTGCCGGGTTCAAGGGCAACCTGATAAAGTAAATAAGCGATCATCAAGCCTAACACTACAAAAGATAGCGATATGGCCATATAACGCATAGTGCGTTTTGCAGTTTGCACTTTGGGATCGCGCAAAACAGGAACACCATTACTCACCGCTTCAATACCTGTGAAAGTACCCGCGCCCATACTGTAGGCTTTAAGCACCAAGAAAATAGTGCCCCATAAACCTAAACTCGCGACAGTATTACGCACTTCACCCGCCGTAGAAGCTATTA
>JAQUMG010000199.1 GCA_028718265.1 Candidatus Omnitrophota bacterium | reverse complement strand
TGTTATCGATATCATCAGCAGAATTCGGATTGATTGTGGCCCTGAGCTCATAAACTCCCGGCTGGAAAAGTACTGTCATCGGAAACGGGCTTTCGACATTTATCCCTGCAACGCGCTGATCGGTAGAACCAAAAAACTGGCCGTCCTTAAGAATCTCGATGTGGCTCGTTCCGCGGCTTTCTGCAGACCCGTTATTTTTCACGACTGCCAGTATGTTAATGGGGTCATTACCCACCAGCTGTATAGTAGGATTATTATTTACAGGCTGATCGTTCACTGTAAAGCGAGCCATCTCTAAATCTGTCTGGGACATGGGTTCGCCGGGCGGAATTGGCGGTGGCGGCGGAGGCGCAGTCACAAAAGTAACTCTGCCAAAGTCTGCACTGCCTTCTCTGGAAATAGCATAATCCGGTGGTATTACTTCTACAAAAGCCGATATCGTATAAGTGCCTTCTTCAAAACTTTGTTCTATCGGCGGAATTTCAACGCTGCTGCCGATCGGCCCCATGTCAAACGCCTGCTGATGAAACGATGCGCCGTCTTTAAACAGCGTTAATTTCGGCTTTGACTCTCCGCTTAACTCCTCGGGACCATTATTTCTCACAGTTACAAAGAATTTGGGTACAGGCGGATTGATCTCTACCCTGGGATTTCTATTCACATCATAAGTGTTGACCATAAAGCGTGTTATCTCAAGGCCTACGCGGCGTATTTCAGACAATGGCGGCGGGGGCGTTACCGGCGGAGGTGTATACAGCGACACCGTACCTTCCTTAAAATTATTGTCAAAGGTGTCGTCAATATCGTCCGGTACCGGCGTAACAAAAGCCGTTAACAGGTATGTGCCGACTTCAAAAGTTTTTGTCGTTTGAGGAACGGCTATTTCCTCTCCTCTCGGTCCTATTACAACATCCTGCGAAGCAAATGAAGCTCCGTCTAATAAATATTCCAATCGTGCCGGGCCGCTCGCTTCGTCCGGCCCGTTATTTTTAATCTTTACCTGTAAGATGTGATTCCCGTCTCCTATTTCCATGCTAGGATCCCAGTCCATAGGCCGTCCGTCAATAGTAAAATCGGTTACCGCCAGATCAGTCCTGCGGCTGGGAAGTGATTTTTTAACCATCTCGGTTGACTCTGGTTTTTTCTTATTTTTGTCTTTTGCTTTTTCTTTCTTCGGCTTTTTGGCCTCGACTTTTCCTTTATCAAGGTAAATATCCTGCGTATAGACAGTGGCTGTCTTCGGTATATATCGCGTGATATCCTGCTGAACATATCCGGTTTTTCCGTAACTTATCCGGATGGCCGCATCCAGCGGACAGTTGTCTACTGTATATCTCCCGTTTTGATCTGTTTTGACATCCTTGATGAGATCCTGCCTGTAGCCGGCGTTAAAAGCCTTTACCGCTGCCTGCCTTATAGGTTTACGAGTTACCTTATCATATACAATTCCGCTAATAGAGGCTTTGCCCTCGGCCTGCGGTTTTTTGCCCGTAGGCGTTACCGTAGTAACGGGCATTTCTGCTGCAGGGACGTTTTTCGCAGTTTTATTTAAATAAATATCAAAATATTGAACCTTGCTGCCGCTTTCTACCCATACTATTTTACTGTTATATTCATGTCCGGCGGCACTGCATCTGATTTTTGCTTCACCGAGAGGAACCCATTTCAGTCTCGCTTCTCCGCGCTGGTCGCTGGTCGCGCCCGTAGTATAATTCACGCCGTACCATTTGACTGTAGCTCCGGAAATAGCCTTATTTGTGCCCGACTCAAAAACTCTGACGATAACAGTCACTCCCGTAGGCGTATAAGGCGTCTTCTCATATATATCAGGTATTTCAGGGACTGTGACTTTTATTCTGGGCTCTTCGGGTTCCGGCGACGAAGGAGGCGGTGAAGTCGGTTGTACCGCCGGAGGTGTAGCTACTGGCAGCGGAGTTACTGTTGGCGTGGGCATATCATTGGACATGGTATTTGCGGCAAGAAGTGTTCCGGTGAAAAAAAATAAGGAAGGTAATAATATAAGAAAAAGTATTTTTTTCTTACCCAATTTCCGTCCCCCTTTTACCCCGCCTTTCGACAGTGGCGAGTTTCATTCAAAGTATACACGGACAACAAAAAACATACAAGATAATTCTGTACTCTAATCTTGTGCCTCTAGTTCCAGTGAGAATCCCACTGCGGCATACCCGGCCCCACGGGTTGCTCTTCCTCTATCTTTTTGTTTTCTTCTTTATTGCGTTCGACCTTTTTTATCTTGTATTTATTTATTGTGAATGTGCTCTCTGTTGTTCTGATAGTAACCTCATTATCGTCGATATTGATTATCTCGCCCGTGTAAATTGCCCCGTCATTGAGATAGATGGTATCGGCAAAAGCTGCTGCGTTAAAAGCAAAAAATAATGTTATTAAAATAAGCGGTATTTTCATAATGTCCGGCCTGTGGTTTCTTACGTCAACCCTATTCCTTTATATACGATAAGATGGTCCTGTGCCTGTATAAGCGGTTTTTTCTTAAGCCAGAACCTGTTTAATATGAACTCCGTAATCTCTTCGCGCTGTTTCAACGTGTACTTATGAACGTCGGGATATAGAAGCAGCATCCAGACAACAGCCATGAAGTTGGCGAAATCATTTACGCAAAAACGGACTTTATGAGTCTCGATACTTATCCCGGAATTTTTAAAAACAGGGTTTCGGTCCAACTCTTTCTTGAAGACGTACATATCCTGATCGTTACGGCAGCCGCAAAACTTGCCGGCAAAATGATTGTAAAGCCATGTTGTAGTCTGGTTATCACCGCTGCAGGAAGCCATAAGCACCGCATGCATCGCCCCTTTAGGCGCGAGGATTTTACGGTAAAGGTTCTCAAATATGGCCGCCCATTCGCATTCTTTTGAGTAATACAACGAGTGATGAAGCGTGATGAGATTCACCTTCCTGCCGCCGAGCCTCTTCTTTAAAAATCTCTCCGTATTTCCGGCGTTTAGGAATTCTTTGTTATAATCGTCGCGAATGGTCATTACATGCGTGGTGCACTGGCGCGCGAGGCGCTCCCGGACCGTATCCAGCGCTTTCTTATCTACATCAAGCAGGTAAAGCCCGCCGCGAAATGCCGTCTCAAGGATTCTGAACTGCGGCTCGGAACTTGAGCCGATAGAAAGGGCCCTCATGGGAAGAGACAGAGGCAAGGCCTTACTCAGCGTCCTTATGACTTTTGCAAGTTCTTCTCCTATGTCAACCTTGTCGTGGCTGTAACGCGACCATATCTTATCTTCGCCCAGCATTCCGGAGTCTGCCGCCTTAAGTCCGGCTTCTATCATCTTCTTGCAATCAGAACCTGCCATATTTCTCAGGACCTCTCTATGCACGATTCGGTTTTAGCATCAGACACGTATGCCGGACGGCTGATAGGTTCTCCCTCCCTCTTCCAGTTCGAGAGATTGTACATCTCGCGTATCCTTTTGATCTCTGCTTTTGTCGGGCCGTATTTCATAATATCTTCATCGCT
>JAQUMG010000198.1 GCA_028718265.1 Candidatus Omnitrophota bacterium | reverse complement strand
GAGCAGAAGAAGAAACTGGCCAAAAACATTGCCGGCATCAAAGAAGAAAAGAAATAGCGAAAAGAAAAGAATAACTTGAATGATTGATTTCAGTTTGGACAGCCAGCAAAAGGCTCTTTTAGAAATGGCGCGCGATTTTGCAGCAAGGGAGATTAATTCTATAAACATTAAACAATTTATGTAAAGGAGGTTAATGTATGAAAAAGCGCTTTTTCAGTGGTGGGTTCTTTATTATTCTCATGTCATTAATATTCAGTAGCAGCATTGGGCTGGCAGCAACACCGGAACCGATCAGGGTGGGCAGGATTGATTGCTTCACCGGATTCCTGGAATATATGGCCAAGGAGACTCAACGAGGCTTTGAGTTAGGTATCCAGTATGCTACCAACGGAACAAATAAAATTAATGGACGGCCGATCGAGATTATCAAAGAAGATTCTCAACTCAATCCTCAGATTGCAAGGCAGAAAGCCCTGAAACTGATTGACCAGGATAAGGTCCATTTTCTGGTGGGCGCTGTGTCTTCAACTGACACGTTGGCACTCCAGCCTCTGGCGGGGAAAGAGAAAGTACCGCTCATAGTTACAGGTGCAACAGCAACTAGCATCACTGGAGCAAATTGGAATAAATATACGTTCCGGGTCAACCGTAATAATTTACAGGATGCCATTACATGGGGTCACGCCCTCGGAGCTCCCGGTTTGAAAGTTGCCCTTCTGGCCGAAGACACTGCCGCCGGCCATGAGGCTATGGACGCGCTCAAAAAGGTATTAGTCCAGAAAGGATCTAAGCTGGTTTATGAGGCCTATGCTTCGCACACCACCACCGATTTTACACCAATTTTACAAAAAATTGTCGCGGCCAAACCTGCTTTTTGCGCTCTTTGGTGGGCAGGCGCCAATTCCCCCTGGAATCAGATGATCGAGGCTTTCAAACCGGCAAATATAAAAATCAGCACGTCAACGCTGGATATCGCGCACCTAGCGCTCTATTTAAATGTTACCGATAGGCTGGGGCGCTTGTTCTGCTTGTACTATTATGACATAAGCAAAAACCCAATTAATGACTGGCTCATTAAAAATTACCAGGCAGCATACGGCATGCCTCCGACCTACTCCACCGAAGTGGGAATGGCCGGGGAACTCCTGATGTGCGAGGCGCTGAAAAAGACAAACGGTAATACCGATCCCGATGCTCTCGTGGCAGCGATGGAAGGCCTGAAGTTCGAGACTGCCAAAGGGACAAGAATTATGAGGGCTGAAGACCACACTGCTTTGCAGGAAATGTACGTCGTCCATGTTGTCAAAAAAGAAGGGACTAAATGGGCCATCCCTATTCTGGATATAAGATTGACTCCCGAAGAAACAGCACCTCCTATTCTTAATAAGAGGTAAAAAATCAATTTGGTTTCGGGGTGAGGTTAAGTGTTTTGCATGCCTCACCCCGAAATACAGCAAAGCGTATTACAGCTTGACCGGGAAATTGAGAAATTCTAAAATGAATATTATCAGCACGAATCTGTTAACGAAATCATTTGGCGGAAACACCGCTGTAAATAAGATTTCAATTGATATCAAAGAGAATACTTGCACAGGAATTATTGGAACTAATGGGTCCGGCAAGACAACTCTTCTGAACTTGATCAGCGGGATGCTCAAAGCTGATGCCGGAGATGTTTCCTATGCCGGTAAAATAATTACAAACATGCCCCCCCATGATCGGGCAAAATTGGGCATCGCTCGGTCTTTTCAACATATAAATTTATTTCCTAACTTAACATCTCTGGAAAATGTGCGCCTGGCAGTTCAGGCAAAACGGGAAACAGGATATCAAATTTTCGGAAGTCATCTAAAGAACAAAGTCTGCTTTAATCTGGCAATGTCGTCTTTACGAAGAGTCGGCCTGATGGAGAAGGCGCTGATGCTTTCGTCTGCCTTGACGCATGGTGACAAAAGGAAACTGGAATTAGCCATGATCTTAGCCCAGGATCCCAAAGTACTGCTGCTGGACGAACCTACGGCCGGGATGTCGGTAGAGGAAGTGCCGACGATACTCGATATTTTGATGGCAATCAAGAAAGAGGGCAACAGAACAATTGTCCTAGTTGAACACAAAATGGACTTTCTCCTTTCCGTCGTCGATAACGTGGCCGTTTTGTTAAACGGAAAGAAGATTGCGTTTGATAAACCGGATGTAATCATGGCCGATCAACAAGTCCGATCGGCATATCTTGGCGAATGACACCGCAGAATCAGTAAACGATGTGGAGAGCAGATGTTACTTAAAATTAGAGGATTACAGGCGTTTATCGGGCAGTTCCATATTTTACAGGGGGTTGACCTGGATGTGCAGGAGGGTGAAATTGTTGTTCTGCTGGGACGTAACGGCTCCGGGAAAACGACAACACTCCGCTGCATTATGGGACTCGTTCCTTCTTCAGAGATCGAGTATGCCGGCAACAATATTGCAGGGCTGCCTCCATATAAAATTGCGAACAAAGGTATTTCGCTGGTACCGGAAGACCAGGGCATATTTTCGACCCTGACGGTGGCTGAAAATATGCGTGTGGCTATGCGCGGCTCTGTAAAGGAAGGCCAAAAAAGTCTGGATTTTATAATGTCCGTCTTCCCTGATTTAAAACTTGCCTGGAACCATAAGGCGGGAGGTTTGAGCGGGGGGCAGAAACAAATGCTGGCAATAGCACGCGGACTGATTAATGAAAATAAGTTGATCATGCTCGATGAACCCAGCAAGGGGCTGGCGCCGGTTGTTGTCAATGAATTGGGAAGAGTGCTTCAGGAAATAAAGAGCTACACATCTGTCCTACTGGTGGAACAAAACTTCGCTTTCTCGAAGAAGATTGGTGATAAGTTCTCCATCCTGAGCGACGGTAAAACGGTTATGGCCGGCAATATGGCCGATTTGGTCAAAGACGTTGATTCACAGCAGAAATACTTGGGTGTAAGTACAAAATAAAATAGAATAGGAACGAAAATGGATATCTTTATTACATTAACGGTAAACGGTTTAGCAACCGGACTGCTTTTATTCATGATCGCCTGCGGTCTATCCATTATCTTTGGATTGATGGGCATCATGAATTTTGCCCATGGGGGGTTCTTCTTAATCGGGGCTTATGCCAGTACATGGACCTACTCCATAACCGGCAACTTCGCCATCGCCATGATCGCCGGTATGGCCGCCGGCTCGGCAATCGGTTGGCTGACGGAAATCACGATAATCCGGCCAGTTTATAAAAATCCAATAGGTCAAATACTCATAACATTAGGCGCCTTTATCGTTATTAACGAGGTGGTAAAAATAATCTGGGGACCTAACGTTCTTCCCAGTCCGACACCTGATATGTTGCAGGGAGATATCAATGTTCTCGGTGCTTCCATCAGTATTTACCGTATCTTCGTCATTGTTTTTTCATGTGTGGTAGCTCTTGTTGTTCATCTTGTCTTGACCAGAACGCGGCTGGGGATGATCGTTCGTGCCGGCGTGGAAAATTCAGAGATGGTCAACATCCTCGGGGTTAAT
>JAQUMG010000197.1 GCA_028718265.1 Candidatus Omnitrophota bacterium | reverse complement strand
CATGCTCTACCTTTGTCGTTATGATGTGCTTTTTCTCGCGGTACGACCTCAACGTGCCTATAATCGCTGCGTTATCGCTTTCCGAACCGCAGCTTGTGAATATTATTTCGGAAGGATCATTAGCCCCCAGCAATCTTGCCACACTTTCCCGCGCGCTTTCGATATTTTTATGGATCTTTCCGCCGAAGGTGTGCATGCTGGAGGGGTTGCCATACTGATCCGTCAGAAAAGGTTTCATGGCCTCAAAAACTTCCGGGGCCACCATGGTTGTCGCGTTATTATCTACATATACAACTTTCATTCCTTTACCTCTTCCACTATAATTTCATCGTCGACAAATTCTTTCAGCTTTGATTCGACAAAGGCCTTCAATGTAACTCCCGTGGCGGGACACCCCAGGCACGTGCCCAATAACTTTACATAAACTCTGTTGCGATCTATATCGACAACTTCTATATCGCCGCCGTCTGATTTCAGGCTGGGCCGTATCTCTCTGTCCATGGTTTCCTGGATCAACGAGATGCGTTCGAGGTTAGTAAGTTTTTTCTTGGGTTTTTCCCTTTTATAAACTTCTTTGGTTGCCTCTTTCTCCCAGAATTCTTTCAGTAACTTTTCTATTTCAGGTTTGCATTTACCGCACCCGCCGCCGGCTTTGGTATAATCGGTCACCTGCTCTACGGTCCTCAGATTATTCTCTTTTATGGCGCGGATTATTTTCTTATCGGTAACGCTGAAACATTTGCATACTATTCTTTCCTGCCCGACCATCTCTTTCTTGAAAGCGGCGCCCCGATAGTTTGCTACCGCGGCCTCCAGAGCCTCCATGCCCATAACCGAACAATGCATTTTCTCTTCCGGCAATCCGCCTAGATAATCCGCGATGTCCTTATTTGTAACTTTTGACGCCTGATCTATGGTCATGCCCTTTATCATTTCCGTCAGCGCCGAAGAAGAAGCTATGGCACTCGCACAGCCGAACGTCTGAAATTTGGCGTCCCTGATTATCTCTGTCTTCTTATCTATGCGCAATGTAAGACGCAGAGCATCGCCGCAAATGATGCTCCCCACCTCTCCCACCGCATCCGGTGTTTCGATCTCGCCTACATTAAGCGGATTCTTAAAAAGCTCTTTTACCTTCTCGGAATAATCCCACATTCTTTTTAGCCCCTTATTTTATAGCCTACATCTAAATAATACTACGCCGGACATTATAAGTCAATTTCTGATTTGTACCTCTCCGGCATATATTTTACTTATTCAGCGGCGCCGCTTCTCTTATTACGTCTTCGATGGGCTTTTCGCCGATATATAATTTGTCTATGGCCGCATCGCCGTTCTTGATGCGCACAACAACATAAGCGTCTCTTTTGTCGGCTCTCGAGTGAGTCCTGTATACTGTTTCGGCGAGTTTGGCTGCTTTTTCTTCCATATAGTAGCGGTCTATGGGCAGATCAAGAAAAACATCTTTGCCGCTGATATACCGCACCTTAACTTTCATATACGGAAGGTCGCCGGGAGGATCTTTACTGAGGCCGGATATCATGGCACATCCATCCTCTCCTGTTGTTATGCTGGCGTATATCCTGCGGTCGCCTTTCAGGTCCATGCCTTCCGGCATGGGCACCTTGTCTTGTTCGAGCCGCAACGCCACATACCTGCCGCGAAATGCGTCAAACGGATCTATCGGCGCGGTGCGGAATTTGAAAATTTCCCCCTCCTTGAGTATTGCTTCGTGTTTCCGTATTAACGCAAAGGGTGTGGCTATCTGCAAAAAAGCTACTACTAAGAAGAGAAAAAATATTATGGTCTGTTTATTTTTCATATTCTCCCCTCCCTGCGCCTGAGCATCGCGATATTAGCCGCGAGAAAACCGATGCCGAGAACAATAAATGTCAGGCCTTTAAAAGTAAACCCTATATCGATATCGAAAAACCTTAGGATTATGAGGACAGCTAAAATAAGTATGCCCGTATTTAATTTATCAAGCCTGCCCTGCTTAATTCCGCCGGTGATATAGCGTATGCTGAGGATCAGAATATACACGTTAAAGAGAATAACGGGCACAATCGATAATGGTTTCACGAGATACGTAAATAAACATCCGAGAATAGCCATGAGCGGCATCGCAGCGTAAAACATATCTTCCGCTTCAAGCGACTTCTGGCTCCTGACCGCTAGCAATGCGTATATCGCCATAATGCCGACGAGCAGCACGGTATTAAGCAATAAGGCCGTACCGGAAAAATTTCCCATATTAAATATGTTAAAATCCCATAGCGTGTAATAGGTTAATATAAATGCCATTATCAGAATGCCTATTCTTCCTATAAAAAGAAACGGCGCCTGCCAGTGTCTTGAAGGAGTATTAACATCCAGTTTTCCGATAAGATAAAATATCCCGAAAATACCCGAATGAAAAATTATCCATGAGCCGGGCAGATTTTTCTGATTCAGCATGACAAAACTTACGAAAAATACGCTCAATGCCGCAGCCAGCGCGAATAGCAACGATCTCACCGCATGCATCTCTTTCCGCAGGCTTGTGATAAAATGCGGAACCACAATAGCCGCGAGGGGCCAGTATAAAAATGCCTCAAGTGTCTCACCCCAGAAATGATACGTCCATGAAGTAATACCTGCCAGATATATAACAGCCGGTATTGTAGCGTCCATGAGATATACCAGAGGCACAATAAGCAGCATCCATGTCATTATGAAATCGGATGAATCTCCTGAGATGTGATATGTCTGGCACACGAGCGCCAACGACGCGCCGACCATAAGACTTAAAAACGTCGCGGCAGATTCCTTGAGAGCCGTTATATCATTTTTTTTGAACAGCACCCATCCGCATAAAAGGATACCCAGCGCAGTCGGCATAAGGGACAAAACTGTCCTTGCTTCGCGTGATAACTGCTCCCAGTTATGCGCGAAAAGGAGTATTATGCCGAGGCCTATAAGAAAAGTTCCTATAGTACCGAATATGATAAGTGCCAGGGGCCTTTTTGAGGAAATGCTGAGGCCTTCATAATACTGTTTGATTTGCTCCGCATTCTGCTGAGTTATGATACCCTTACCGGCGAGTTCGGGTAACTGGCCGTACAGCCATTGCAAGTACCTTTTATTCATAACCCTCCTTTGCATGTAACATGTTGTTCTTCAACAAGTTACGTAAGTTTTTCAGCCATCCCATACTTGCCAAATCCAAAATCCCGTGGTATACTTTAAGTAGAACAGTACAGGAGATGGAACGATAGCGGAAGCTGTTAGGCCTATCACCTACAAAAAGACCTTCGAAGTTTCGAGGGTCTTTTTGTTTCTCCCTCTGCTTTTATTTCTTCCGCCGCTTAGCAGCCGGCCTTTTCTTTTCGGAGAATCTCTTCTTTTCGCCGCTTTGTGGTTTATAACTATTAACTGCCTGAGCAGGTCCCGTTGCCCGGGGTTTATTATCGAATCTTTTTTCGGGTGAGTTGCCGTTACCGGCCTTGCGCTTTGAGAAACACTCCTTACAATATACCGGCCGATCACCGCTGGGTTTAAAAGGTACTTCGCATTCTTTCC
>JAQUMG010000196.1 GCA_028718265.1 Candidatus Omnitrophota bacterium | reverse complement strand
CTACAATTTTAGATGCTGCCCGGCCGACTGCGCGCATAGTCATTGAACAAAAAAGGAAAGGCAGCATTCCTCCAATAAATAAGCCGACCAAAACAGACGGCTTCATGATATCTAATTGCATAGTCGAACCCAATCTGATTACTTCATCCTTAAACGCTGCGATAAGTGCAAGTGCGGTAAGGGCGGCTGAGCCGATAGCAAAGCCTTTGCCGGTTGCGGCTGTTGTGTTGCCTAAGGAATCAAGTGCGTCTGTACGTTTCCTTACTTCGGGGGGTAAATGCGCCATCTCTGCGTTTCCACCGGCGTTATCCGCAACCGGCCCATATGCGTCGGTTGCAAGGGTAATACCTAATGTAGAAAGCATTCCTACTGCAGAAATTGCAATCCCGTAAAGTCCTGTTTCAAAATGCTGAAGGCCGCCTGCGAAAATAAAACTTGCCATAATCGCAGCGCTTATAATAATAACCGGAAGTGCTGTTGACATCATACCAACCGCTATGCCGCCGATAATTACCGTTGCAGGGCCGGTAAGAGACTGATCTGCGATAAATCGGGTTGGTTTAAAACCGCTTGAAGTGTAATATTCGGTTACTAAGCCTATAAGCACACCGGCAATCAATCCCGCTATAACCGACCAGTATATACCAATATGTTCTGTGCCTAAGATAAACTTTATAAGAAAATATGAACCAATAGCTACAATAAAAGAACTGGCGAATACCCCCTTACGAAGCGCGGCAAGCAGTACTTTTTGGCTCGCGTGTTCTTTGCTTTTTACAAAAAAAGTTCCGATAATTGACGCAACTACTCCTACCGCGGCCATAACCATGGGAACAGTTACGCCCTGGATGCCTAAGCCAGCTGCGACACCTAAAGCAGAAGTAGCAACTATTGAGCCAACATATGATTCATATAGGTCAGCGCCCATACCGGCAACGTCACCGACATTGTCGCCGACATTATCGGCAATTACAGCAGGGTTACGCGGGTCATCTTCTGGAATACCGGCTTCAACTTTTCCTACCAGATCAGCGCCGACATCGGCGGCTTTAGTGAAAATTCCGCCGCCAACCCTCGCAAACAGAGCTTGTGAGCTTGCACCCATACCAAAGCAGAGCATGGTTGAGGTAATTGCGGCAATTTTATCGATATTTTGCGGTGTTGGATTGTTTGAATAATACCAGTTAAGAAAATAATACCAGATACTTAAATCTAAAAGTCCAAGCCCTACTACAGTCAGCCCCATAACAGCGCCGCTTGAGAATGCAATTCGAAGGCCGGAATTTAAACTCTTCATTGCTGCGGCAGCAGTACGATTGGATGATTGGGTTGCAATAGTCATACCGATAAATCCCGACAGGCCGCTAAATAGCCCGCCTGTTAAAAAAGCAAAAGGTACAAATATCACCAGATAATTTTTAAAAACAAGGAACAATAAAATACAGAATACAACTGCAAAAAATATTGAAACCCCGAGATACTGGCGTTTTAAATACGCTCTTGCCCCTATTCGTACAGCTTTAGCGATTTCTTGCATTGTGTCATTTCCCGGATCGCTTTTTAAAATTTTAACTGCCAAATAGGCCGCAAAGGCAAGCGCAAGTATAGAGCCTATCGGTGCAAGTAATAAAAAATCAAAACCCTGCATTGAAAATCCTCCTTTTTGGATGCACAGATTAGCGCAGACTTGAAAGCGGATGGTCACGGATGATTCTATCCGCGGTCACCTGCCCCATTTCCTATATATAATCATTAGGATGCGGGACATCCCGAATCCTAATACAGTAATTAGGGCGCCGGGGCTGTGATTTCTTATCAGTGATTATCTGTGCGTTAAAGTTTTTTTATAATAGCGTCGCGCATCTCTCCTACAGAGATGTAGCTAATTTTGCAATCTAAATATTTTTCAATATATTCGATGTATTTCTTTGCCTCAGTCGGCAAACCTTTATATTTGCGTATGTTTTCTGTTTTTTTGCACCAGCCCTTCATAGTTCCGTATACGGGAATAACTTTTGATAAATCAGAAGGAAATTCCTTTAAAATCTTTCCGTTTTGTTTATAGGCAGTGCATACCTTTATTTCTTTTAAGTCATCAAGTATGTCAAGCTTGGTAAGAATAATTTTATTTACGTTATTTAGAATTTTCGCCCTTTTAAGTAATACTAAATCAAGCCACCCGCAGCGCCGTGGCCTACCTGTTGTCGCTCCGAATTCTTTTCCTTTATTTTGAAAATAGCCGCCAAGTTCAGAATTAAGTTCCGTAGGAAATGACCCTTCTCCTACGCGGGTAGTATACGCTTTGGCCACGCCTATCATCTCTCCATTTTTAATAAATGAAAGGCCCGAACCTAAAACTGCGTTGGAAGAAACAGTTGATGATGAAGTAACAAAAGGATATGTGCCAAAGTCTATATCTAGAAATGTGCCTTGGGCGCCTTCAAAAAGAAATTTTTTATTACGCAGCTTATAAAAAAAATCTACAAGTTCGCAAACGTATGGCTTAAGAACTTTTGCGTACTCACTATACTCTTTGTAGATATCCTCAAACGCGAAAGCTTTAAGCCCGTAAATTTTTTCAAAAATTTCATTTTTTTCCGCAAGATTATCTTTTAGTTTCAAAGCAAAAATTTCCGGATTTATAAGGTCAATCATACGTATGCCGCATCTGGAAGCTTTATCTGAATAGCATGGCCCTATGCCGCGCATGGTTGTGCCGATTTTCTGAATCCGTTTTTTTTCGCGAAGGCCATCCATTATGCGGTGATAAGGCATTATCACGTGGGAAAATAACGATATTTTAAGATTATTCGCAGATACTTCCACGCCTTCTTTCTTAAGAGAGCCTATCTCCTCAATAAGCACCTTCGGGTCGATAACTACGCCGTTACCTATAGCGCAAATCTTCCCTTTATGCAAAAGGCCGGATGGAATCAGGTGGAAAACAATTCTTTTTCCGTTTAAAATAACAGTATGACCCGCATTGTTGCCGCCCTGGAAACGGACAATAACATCTTTACTTTGGCAAATAAAATCAATAATTTTCCCTTTGCCTTCATCGCCCCACTGCATACCTGTCAGTACAGTATTCATAATATTTTTAGGTGCTGGATTTTAGTTTTATTTTTTTGCCCCGTATTATACAGATGGCTGCATCGTAAAAATGTTCTTTGCTATATCGGGATATTTCGCGACAAATTTAAGTTCATCTTCAACCAATGGTTTTTGGTTATGAACGTTAGCATATCTTACAAGCTCAAGAATTTTACGTGCCTCCGCATCGTTTTTGAACTTAATTTCCATTTGATCGTAAACATTGCCGAAACCTTTTATACCGGAATACTCGCCAACAGTAATTTTTCTTCCGGTGTCTATAACTTCCGGTTCCCCCCTGCCCAAATCTTCGTAATCATAGAGTTCATAATTTCTTCTGTCTTTAAGTGCGCCATCGGCATGTATCCCCGATTCATGCGCGAAAGCATTAGCGCCTACGCCCGGTTGATTTATGGGTATAGGTATACCGAAAGCATAAGAAGCATATTTGCTTATTTTCCAAACCGATTTTAAATTTATTTTTTCATCGAGCTTATACTTTT
>JAQUMG010000195.1 GCA_028718265.1 Candidatus Omnitrophota bacterium | reverse complement strand
ATATTTACATTAAATCCGGAAAAGAGCAATATATCATTTCTGGAGACAAGCGTACAAAAACTTACGCTGTATCTCACCAACCAAAGTGGTAATGTCGTCATAGATTTCAAGCAGAAGACCGACTCCCAGGGAAATATGCGCTGGGGGTTAGGGCCGATAGCCAAAAGGGCTATAGGTATGATGGCGATAGATACCGTCATAGATATAATACAGAAAGGTCAGGAGAGCGGCGCATTTGAAGACGCCCTCCCGAAAGACGTACCGCCCGAAGTGATAGATATTTTCAAAAGGATAATAAGGTAGAATTATGAGGATTTTTACCAGGATTATCTATATCGCGATATTCGGCGCGCTTATCTTAAGCATCCCATTCTATTGCCTGTCTCAAAAAAATGCCAATGAACTTATCGCAGAAGCTAAGAATTGCATAAAGCAAGGTGACAAAGAAAAAGCTGTCTCTGCCCTTGATCTTGCTTTTAAGACGGCCGATTCTGCAGGCGATGTCTGCGCACTTATGGAGATAGGCGATCTTTATATAAGCGCAGACAAGTCGCTTCGAGATAAGGCAATGAAGGCATGGACTCAGGCCGGTAGATGGAAATGCAAATAAGATATGGCACGACAATCGTGGGGCTCTAAATTAGGCATCATAATGGCGGTTGCCGGAAGCGCGGTAGGATTGGGAAATTTTTTGCGCTTCCCCGTGCAGGCCGCGAATAACGGCGGCGGCGCTTTTATGATACCGTATTTCATATCGCTTTTACTCCTTGGCATACCGCTCATGTGGATAGAATGGGCCCTCGGCAGATACGGCGGCGGGTTTGAGCACGGAACGGCGCCGGGAATATTCCACAGCTTGTGGGAGAAAAACAGATTCATAAAATATTTCGGCGTCATAGGAATCTTCGGTCCGCTTGTTATATTCGTATATTACACCTATATTGAATCATGGACGCTGGGATACAGCGTTTTGTCGATACTGGGAAATTATAAAGGCGTGCAGGACCAGGCGACAATGCAGAGTTTCTTAAGCGCCTATCAGGGTCTTGAAAAAAACAGTTTCTTCAGCGGCTTAGGGCCGGCATATTTCTTTTTCCTTATCACCTTTATAGTGAATATAATAGTCGTTTACTACGGTATACGCGGCGGTATTGAGAAGCTTTGCCGCATAGCGATGCCCGTTCTCTTCGTCTGCGGATTTATAATAATGGTCCGCGTCCTTACTCTCGGCATACCCGATCCATCTAATCCCACATGGAACATATCTAACGGCATGGGATTTTTATGGAACCCGGATTTCTCCATATTGCTCCAGCCTAAAGTATGGCTCGCAGCGGCGGGGCAGATATTCTTCACATTAAGCGTCGGTATAGGCGTAATTCTCACGTATGCAAGTTATCTTAAAAAAGGCGATGATGTCGTTCTTTCCGGCCTCACCGCCGTAAGCACGAATGAGCTGGCGGAAGTAATTATAGGCGGCAGTATAGTAATACCTGCCGCCTTTGTGTTCTTTGGTCCCGTAGGCATAAAAGACATCGCTGCAAGCGGGGCGTTTAATCTCGGGTTTGTCACGATGCCCGTAATATTTCAGAAGATAATGTTCGGCGCGTTTTTCGGCGCTATCTGGTTTCTCCTCTTATTCCTGGCCGGCATAACTTCGTCAGTGTCTCTGGCGCAGCCGGCCATAGCATTTCTGGAAGATGAATTCCGCTTCAGCCGCAAAAAGGCCGTCACGATCTTCGGCATAGCTTCGTTTATATTCTGCCAGCCTGCAATATTCTTCCTGGGTAAAGGCGTACTTAACGAACTTGATTTCTGGGGCGGGACATTCTGCCTTGCGCTGTTTGCAACTGTTGAAACGATACTCTTTACGTGGGTATTCGGAATGGATAAAGCATGGGACGAAATACATCACGGCGCCGATTTGGCCATCCCGAAAATATACCGTTTTATTATGAAATATATAACACCACTGTTTTTGATAATCATACTCAGCTGGTGGACAATAGAAGACGGCGTACCGCTTCTGCTTATGCGCGATGTTCAGGCGGCCGACAAGCCGTACGTGCTGGGCACAAGAATATTCCTGATATCAATATTTATACTGCTGTCTGTTCTTGTCAAAATAGCCTGGAAAAAAAGAAAAGGGAAAAAATGAATACAGGCGGAGTAATATTTGTTGCTTTGTCGTGGGGGTTTATAATATTTCTTGCGGTTTTCTGCTTTTATAAGATCTTCAGCAAAAAGAAGGTTTAATGCATCTGCGGCGAGCGGGCGGAATAATAATGAACGGTATAATCTATGTCTTTTTGAGCATCAAAGAAAGAATCGTATTTATCAATAAATTCGCTTACCTTCTTCCTCAGTTTTGACACGGCTTCTTCCTGAGTATTTCCATTTGAGTATATATCAAATTCGGGGCAGCAGGCAATATAGATATTATCATCACCCCTGTATATCTCTATATCAACGTAAAGTTTCATTACGCCTTCTCTTGGGTAGCCTCGGCTGCTTTTCCTTGGTCAAGCGCTTCTATTTTTAAGAGACGATCCCAATCTTCGTCGATATCTTTCTGAATCTTAGCCGCTACGGCAGAGTATTCTTCTTTGGCGAAATGACTAAATCTCGTCTGCCTTTTCATCCATTCCGTAACGGGTATCCTGGTCTTAGGTTTATAGGTTATCTTCAGTTTGCCGTTAACTATCTCGTACAAAGGCCAGAAACATGTTTCGACCGCAAGTTTCGATATCTCTACGGTATCCTGCTGCGGAAAACCCCATCCCCGGTGACACATGGATATCACGTTAATGAAAGCCGGGCCGTCCGCCTGAAAGGCTTTTTCCGATTTTGTTATAAGGTCATTCCAGTGCGATACGGAGCCCTGCGCCACATAAGGTATCCTGTGCGCCGCTACGATAGCGGTCAGATCTTTTCGCCTCTGCTGTTTGCCGTAGCTTTTGTCTCCTGCCGGCGCCGTTGTTGTAGATGCGCCCGTGGGAGTGGCGCCTGAACGCTGCACGCCGGTATTCATATATGCCTCATTGTCATAGCACACATATACAAATTTATGGCCCCTCTCCAGTGCGCCGGATAATGATTGCATTCCGATATCGTATGTACCGCCATCGCCTCCGAAAGCAATAAATTTAATTTCCTTATTGATTTTACCCTGTTTTTTCAGAGCCCTGTAAGCAGTCTCAACACCGCTTATCGTCGCAGCGACATTTTCAAAAGCATTATGGATAAAAGGAACCTCCCATGCCGTATAAGGATATATAGAGGTAGCAACTTCGAGACAGCCGGTGGCCGATGCGACTACGACAGGGTCTTTTGTCCCCATAAGGACCTGTCTTACAACAATAGAAGCTCCGCAACCGGCGCATAACCTGTGTCCGCTCGAAAGCCGTTCGGGTATTGTCTTTGAAAGTTCTTTCAGATTAGCCATTATTCTCTCGCTCCGATAAATTGAATCTTTTCTTTTGTCTTGCCGCTTTTCGCTATATCGAGAAGTTGTCTGAATGCATTTTCTATATCAGATTCGAATATGTCTCTTCCTCCGAGGCCGTATATGCAATTAATTATGAGGGGACGGGTCTTTTCG
>JAQUMG010000194.1 GCA_028718265.1 Candidatus Omnitrophota bacterium | reverse complement strand
AAATAATCTGGGGACCTAACGTTCTTCCCAGTCCGACACCTGATATATTGCAGGGAGATATCAATATTCTCGGTGCTTCCATCAGTGTTTACCGTATTTTCGTCATTGTTTTTTCATGTGTGGTAGCTCTTGTTGTTCATCTTGTCTTGACCAGAACGCGGCTGGGGATGATCGTTCGTGCCGGCGTGGAAAATTCAGAGATGGTCAACATCCTCGGGGTTAATGTACGGCGCGTTTTTGCCTCGGTATTTATCCTGGGGACCGGTTTGGCGGCGTTAGGAGGCACAATGATTGGCCCCACTATTGGACAGATCGGTCCCTTTCTTGCCAGCCAGTATTTACTCTTGGGATTCATCGTCGTTGTCATCGGAGGCATGGGTAGCTTTATCGGTTCCATGATTGCCGGTATAATCGTTGGCCTGGCCAATAACTATATCATCTGGATTTATCCACCGGCTGCACTTCCTCTGAACATCATCTTAATGTCTGTTATCCTGTTAGTTAAACCGAGCGGTCTGCTTGGAATAAAAGAGGCGGTATAATGTCAATATTAAGAAATTGGTTAAAATCGTCCGGCTTCTGGTTAATCTTGGTTGCACTAATCTGTCTAACGCTTCTGCCGTTTATCAATAGCTCACGATTTATTCTCAACATGGTATCTTCGATTGCTATAGCGGCTGTTTTTGCTGTCAGCTACAATCTGCTTGCCGGCTTCACGGGAGTTTTTTCACTCGGGCACGCCGTATTTTTTGGCAGTAGCGCCTATATATTGGGAATTATTATGTACAGGTTGGGGACTTCCATCTGGTTATTTCTGCTGGCAATTCTTTTATCGATGATTGTTGCCATACTACTAGGTCTCTTCGTCGGCTATTTAGCATTGAGATTAAAAGAAATATATTACGCAATGATAACCTTCGCAGTTGCAGAGTTATTTGTCATTACTGCCGATAAGTGGCGGGAAATAACCGGCGGGCAGGACGGGCTGTGCTTCCAGGTGCCACCATTTATGGCCGATAAATTAGTCACTTATTACACCATAATCCTGCTATTTGTTGCCACTGTATTCTTTATGTACCGTTTTCTTGATTCCCCGACCGGAAAGGTCTTGGTGGCCATACGTGAAAATGAAACACGTGCATCGGCGCTGGGATTTAATGTGTTCCGCTATAAATTGCTCTCCAATGTAGTGGCCGGCGTTTTAGCGGCGTTCGCCGGCATCGCCTATGCCCTGCTCAATCAATTTGTTATGCCTAATATTCTTGGCGTTGATCAAACCATCGGAGTTTTGCTGATGACCATCGTGGGTGGGATGGGCACACTGGCGGGGCCGATCATCGGTGCAGTGGTAGTTACGCTCTCTGGTGATTGGCTGGCAAGCTTAGCCAAGATACATCCTCTTTTTGAACGCTGGCCGATCATCTTTGGCTTGCTTTACATTGTGATCATTTTAACAATGCCGGGAGGCATTATGAGCGGTTACTACAAGATAAAGTTTTGGTGGCGCGCCAGGTCTAAGACGAAAAAACTTAATAAGCCAGCAAGGGAGGCAATAAAATGAGCCAGAAGACGCCTGATGTAATCATCGAATACAATGTTCCCGCCCGGATGCGGGACGGGGCTGTGCTGAGGTGTGATATCTATCGGCCTTCTACAGAAGGTAAATTTCCTATTTTACTGCAAAGAACTCCTTATAGTAAAGCCTATATGCCGTTTGTTCTCCAGACCATGGATCCTATAAAAGCGGCCAGAGCCGGTTACGTTGTCATTGTTCAGGACGTCAGGGGAAGATGGGAATCTGATGGAGTCAAATTCAGTCCCTACCGGGATGAGTTTGATGATGGATATGACACGGTGGAATGGGCCGCCTCGTTGTCTTATTCCACCGGAAATGTAGGCATGTTCGGTTATTCTTATTATGCTACCACGCAGTGGCAAGCTGCCGTAATGCAGCCGCCTCATTTAAAAGCAATTTTCCCTTTTGCTTCCGCCATGGATTTTTACTGCTATCGGGGCGGGGCGCTCGAGTTCTCTGTAATTATCGGATGGGCATTGCTGCTTCATGGACCCAACGGCATTGCTAAAGCCAAACTGGGTTCCCCCGATCTGATCCCGGAATTAATGAGTCTATTCTATTCCATAGATCACATTGAAGATGTTTTTAGAACCTTACCAATAAAAGATATACCGGCAATGAAGCTGGGTAATGGCTTTGCGCCGTACTTCTACGATACACTTGATCATCCCCTTTACGATGATTATCATGAGAAACAATCAGTCCTTGATAAGCATGGCAAAATCAAGGTTCCTGCCCTTATTTTTACCGGGTGGTATGATTTTCTTCTGTCCTCGGACCTGCGGCATTTTACAAGCATACGTGACGAAGCGGCGACGCCGGAGGCAAGAGAAAACACCCGCCTCGTTATCGGCCCCTGGACACACCTCGGGATCATTGATTCCGTGGGACAGCTTAATTTTGGGTTAAGCTCTTCTACTTTGCTGCTGGAATTGAAAAACGACTTGATGTCCGTGCACATGCAATGGTTCGATTATTGGCTCAAGGGGGTCAAAAACAACATTAACAACGAACCACCGGTAAAGATATTCATCATGGGTGATAATGTTTGGAGGGGAGAAAATGAATGGCCGCTGGCCCGGACACAATATACTCCTTTGTATATTCACAGTTCGGGTAAAGCTAATGCTCTGAGTGGGGATGGCAAACTATCGTTCGAGCCGCCTGCCGACGAACCAGCCGATCATTTTGTTTTTGATCCTTATAATCCTGTAAGAACCTTAGGCGGTAATCATATCTTGCCAATGTACTATCCACGCGGCCCGGCTGACCAGACTGTCATCGAACAACGGTTCGATGTGCTTGTTTATACCAGCGACATCCTTTCCCAAGACATAGAGGTCACCGGTCCCGTGGCTGTAAAATTATTTGCAGCCAGTAGCGCTCCTGATACGGATTTTACGGCAAAATTAGTTGATGTTTATCCTGATGGCCGTGCCTTTAATATTGCTGATGGCATCATCCGGGCTCGTTACCGTAAAGGTCAGGAAAGCGCTCCAAGTTTAATCGAGCCGAGCGCAATAATCGAATACGATATTGACCTTTGGGCTACGAGCATCGTTTTCAAAAAAGGCCACAAGATACGACTGGAGATATCGAGCAGTAATTTCCCACGATATGACCGTAATCCTAACACAGGAGAACTTGCTCACGAAGCAAAAACATTGAAAACGGCATTTCAAACCGTTTTTCATAATACCAAATATCTTACCCATATTCTTTTGCCGGTGATTCCGCGGTGAGTATACCCTGAGGCAAGGGTTAATTGATGCTGGAATGCCATACGTATGCGCTTTGGACGGCAAAGATGGTGGGAGAGCTTATTCATCAACGATTTGGGATTCAATTGAGTAAAGCTTCCGTGTGTCGTTTGCTGGGCCAACTGGGTCTGACGCCTCAGCGGCCGTTTTGGCGTGCTTATCAGCAGAAACCGGACGCTGTCCAGAAATGGTTGCAGGAAGCGTATCCGCAGATCAAACAATTGGCGCAGAAGATTCATGGCAGTGCGAGGACGATCTTTCTGATTGTGGATGGTCATCCGGTTCATAA
>JAQUMG010000193.1 GCA_028718265.1 Candidatus Omnitrophota bacterium | reverse complement strand
GCGCACCAGAGCGACGGTTCAATCCCCCTGACATCCCATCCGCGCCGCAAGGCCCTAGAGAGAAATACTCCGAGAGCACACCCGACATCCATAAGTTTACCATTGGTACAGAACCGCGCAAGATTGTCCAGATTCCGGTCAAAAGTCCTGACCCTGCCTTCCAGTTGCTGAGCGTATGTATTATCCTTAACCGACTGATACGCAACCGTAAGTTCAGTATCATCTGGCCGTGGAGACGAAAAAATCATTCCGCAGCGCCTGCAGCGAACGACCTGGTAATGTTCGCCATGCCCATCATTCGTACAGGCCATGGAACCGGCGCAAACGGAATCTTCAATCGCTGTGGATGGATAAATAACCACGCCATCTTTTGACCCGCACAAATTACAGGGATATTCTTTTAACATTGTCTACCCCTTTGACCCAAAAACCCTAAAGCCCGAAAAGCATCCTGCATCCGGCGGCCATAGACCTCGAGACAATAATTCTGCTCAAAGCGTGTTCGGTTTGAAGCACCCATCGTTTTACGACGGCCCTCATCAACGACTAATGTCAGAACCTTCTCAGCTAACGCCTGGGCATCGCCTTTTTCAAAAAGGATCCCATATCGTTCATCAGGGATAATTTCCGGGATCGTCCCTTCTCTTGAAGCTACAATCGGTACGCCCTCAGCCATAGCATGTAAAAGCACAAGCCCGAATACGTCCCTCAAAGTCGTAAACATAAAAACATCTGCGCCGCGAAAGATAGCGGTTCTCTCGCGGACATCTTCCACATAACCCATATAATTTACTCTGCCGGGATGCTCTTTTCGCAATTCTTCCAGCCTAAAGGTAACCTCTTCGTTCTCGATAGGACCGGCAAAGGTAATTGCGACATTACTCCTGGCGCAAAGGATTTTTTCTGCCGCCTCAAAAGCAACGAAGATGCCCTTGAGTTTGCTCATATGTGAAAAATAAAGTATATTTAATAATCCATTAGCCAGCCTGTTAGGCCGGACATCCCAATCGCGGGTATTTTCCACCACCCCGGGGACAACAAAGATTTTTTTATTGTCCATAAGCCCTTTGTAAGCCGCACGCACACTCTCGCCCATAACAATGCTGCCGGCTGCATTACGCAGCATCCAACGCAACATGATACGCTGCCAAGGTGGCAGGGTATCATGCAATTCACGCACATATTGGCCAAAATCATGAAATACGACACGACACCCCAGCGCAATTCCGGTAGCGCAAAATAAAAAATCCTTTAAGAACGGCATACGGTAAAAACTACTGTTATAAAGCACATACCGTGGCCGCCAGAAAACGATAGTGGCAACATAGCGAAAATAATATTTCAACATTTTAAAGATCTTTTTAACTGTGACTTTCTTGTCTGTCTGATAAGACCAGAAATTCATATTAAAAAAACGGACTTGCACCTCTGCGGGGAACGAAGAATCCATCAACATCTTATACATGACGCTATGGCCAAAATAAGGCGGCGGCAGAACCCCGCAAACCAAAACTTTAGGCCTGGTGTTGTTTGACATAATATTCATAATAAAGGTTTAAGGCTTCCCCTAAGGCAACCGAAGGCCGCCAACCTAGCCTTTCCTTTATCTTATTAGATGATACTTTGGTTCTAGATTCAAGATGTTCATCCGTAAAACAGATATCTGACGAAGACCCGCAGATCTTTTTAATCATTAGTGCCAGGTCTTCCAAACGCACAGCATCGTCTGGTGCCACATTAAATATCCCTTCAGCTTCCATTGTTACAGCCGCCATTTCCAATGCGCGTGCCAGATCGTACACATACACAAACTGCAGCCAAGCCCCCCGAGGGCCGAATACCTTGATTGGTTCATTGTTTATTGCTCTGGCAAAAAATACCGGAATAACCGCTTTTTCAGGCTGACCGGGGCCAAAAGCATTAACCGACCTTAAAATAACAAGCTCTTCCTTATTCCGCATGCGCAGGCACAATTCTTCCGCCAGGCGCTTGGTTTTTTCATAAGGCTGTTGCGGATCGACTTCGCCTTCTTCTGTAATAAGTTCTGCGCCTTTACGATAGACTTTGGCCGTAGACAAAAAAACAAACCTGAGAGTGCGCACGCCTGAAAGAAGATTAGCCGTACCATCAACATTCACGCGCGTATACATAGGCCCCGCGGTATCTCCGATATGAGTGACATTGTAAGCGGCCAGATGGACCACCGCATCAAAACTTTCCGAAAGAGTAAATGGCGAAGTAATATCGCAGGAATAGAAACTATTGATGCCGGCGCCGTTAAAATAGCCAAGATCGGTAAGGTCAAGTACGTCAACCTCATGCCCGCGGGCAAGCATTTCGGCGACACATACGCGGCCGACAAAACCATTCGCTCCTGTCACAAGAATTTTCATAACCGGTCAAACCTTTTCATTAGAACAGTTGCATTATATAAAGATTCAAACGACCCCGCGTCGGTCCATGAAGACCTTAAGATAGAATAAGACAATTGACGCTCTTTAGCATAATGAGCGAGTACATCAGTGACTTCGTATTCGCCACGCGGGCTTTTTTTAAGGTTCTTTAACAACCCGAATACTTCCGGCTGGAACATCCACAGCCCCGTATTGACATAATGTGATTTTGGGCTTTTGGGCTTCTCAACGATATTCACAATATACCCGCCCTTTATCGTAACCACGCCGTATTTCTGCGGATCATTTACCCTGGCCACCAGAATCTTTGCCTTGAACAAGTTTTTCTTATTTTTAAAATCATCCACAAACGAACGCACATTCTCAACTATGATATTATCGCCGAGAATAACCATAAACTCTTCATCTTTGGCAAATGGCTCTGCCAGGAGAAGTGCCGCACCCGTACCGCCATTACCTTCCTGTATTTCATAGCTGAAGTGCGCGCCCCACTCTTTACCCGAACCCAGAAGCCGAAAAAAATCCCCGATGTGCTCTCCTCCGGTGACAATTAGAATATCCTTGATTCCTGCGTTTATCAGTGTTTCAAGAGGATAATAAATCATCGGTTTTTTATAAACCGGCAAAAGATGTTTATTCGTCACTTTAGTAAGAGGCAGAAGCCTGCAACCTGTCCCGCCCGCAAGTGAAACTCCGCGCATTTACTCCTCCTTTTTCTCTCCCCAGAAACCTCGGCTGTAACGGGGTTCAAGTTTATTCTTAAGCGGCCGCCACCAACTTTCATGCTGCAGGTACCAATCTACGGTTTTCTTTAGGCCCTTATCAAGATCGTATTTCGGCGCCCAGCCAAGCTTTTTAAGTTTAGAATAATCCAGGCTATAGCGCATATCATGCCCGGGGCGATCCTGAACAAATTTTATTGCACGCCCGTCTTTACCTAAAATATCAAGAATTCTATGCGCAAGTTTAATATTCTCACATTCCTGGCCTCCACCGACGTTATAAACTTCACCGTTAATACCTTTGTCAATAAGCATCCGGATGGCACGGCAATGATCATCAACATACAGCCAGTCACGCACCTGACGGCCTTCGCCAAAAACAGGGACCTGCCTTCCGTCTATCAGATTCGTAATGAATAGGGGAATGACTTTTTCAGGATAAGCATACGGCCCGTAATTATTGGAGGCGCGCGTAATCACTACCGGCAACCCATACGTTTCAAAGAAACTATATGC
>JAQUMG010000192.1 GCA_028718265.1 Candidatus Omnitrophota bacterium | reverse complement strand
CTACCACAACCGGATAGCAATAATCCAACGGTAAATAGAATCAACGTCCATTTTATCCCTGACAAATTACGCATGATATCCTTTCTGCATGCTGAATTTTTCTATTTTTTACCTATTAGCATAATCTTTTGCACCCAAATCCCGCCATAAAATCCGTAACTGACGCATATAATGATAGGTGCTTTTGTTTTTATTGCTAAATCGTATCGCCAACATTGTTCCGAATACAATCGTCATTAATGAAATCGTCGCATCATCTATGTTAACCCTGGAAGGCAACTCGCCATTCTTCTGCGCCAGAATCAAGCACTCCTTAAACCACTCGTGCAGCATCACAGATGGCACCTTTTCAATGTCTGAACGGTCCGGAAAAGCTATTTTTTTTTCAATACCGGAAATGTCCAATGTTTTAGACCTACCTCCTTGGCTTAATAGGACCGAGATTATCTGATAGATAAGGTTATCGTTGTTCCATCCTTCCGACAGGCGCCTAAACACCAAGTCAATTAAAGAAAGATATTTTCCCGCCGGCACTTGCTTCTTGGCTTCATAGATCATTTTCAATGTGGTTAAAGACAGGTAATAACTAATAACATCTATTTTTTCCGGAAAATAATTAAAGAATGTTCCTTCCGCAACATCAACATCTTTGCAAATCTGCTTTATGGAGATGTTATCAAAACGGCTATGACTTAATTGCTGTATAAAAGAATTCATTATAGCGATCTTTGTCCTGGCGTATTTTCTCTCGCGTAATGTATATGCTTTGGCAACCATCCGCCTCCTCCTTATTTTTATAGTATACATTAAAAATATAGCATACTACAATTATTTTGTCAAGCGATTTTTTTTGGAAATCTTAATGACCTCTTGAAATGACTAATTTTATAGTAAAATAATGGTGAGGCGCTCTTAAGTGGTAGGGTTTGCCTTGTCCAATTGTTTCATTAATGGATACCAACCATTCCATCGTCTTTAATATCGACTTTTCTATAGAAGAAGACGGTGAAGAGGCATAATATTGTAAGAATTCCGAAGAAATTAAAGCTATCGATGTAAGCGAGTAGTGTGGATTGCTGTAATAGCCCCATGTAAATAAGCCCATTGGCTATCCCTGGATTCATTGCCCCAGACGCTTGTTGATATACGGGATCGTACGGCGTGAGGTGACCTGCAAGAAAAGTCTGATGTATCTGTCCCATACGCGTAAGCATGGTCGTGGTTATGGCTATACCAATACTGCCTCCGATATTGCGCATAAGGTTGAAAAGCCCGGTACCGTTTCCCATATCCTTATTGTCAAGATGACCTACAGCGATCAGCGACAACGGCACAAAGGATATCATCATTCCGAAGCCGATAGCAAGGATTGGCAAGAGCTTGCTATACATACCGATCTGCAGATTAATAATGCCCATGGAAAAACACGCCAAACTTATGATGACTAATCCCACCGTAAATAATATGCGGCCGTCAAAACGCTTGCTCAATACTCCAACGGCTACTGCGGCAACAAAAGCGCCGATCCCGAGAGGCGCCGATACCAATCCGCTTAAATAAGCGGTATAACCAAGCAGTGTTTGGTAAAACAGCGTTATCAATGTCATGCAGCCGTACATGGACGCTCCAATAAGCGCAGTCGCTATTAATCCGGCCGAAAAGTTCTTATCTTTAAATATTCGCAGGTTAACGATCGGATGATCCGTCCGTAACTCCCAGAATACAAACGCTATCAATGAAATGACCGTAATTACGGCGGCTCGGCATAACCAGGGTGATTGAAACCAATCTGCTTCCTGACCTTTATCCAGCACTATCTGCAGCATACCTAATCCTATTGCCATAAACGCAAAACCGACATAATCAATCATGGCGCTTTCTCTTTTAATATACGGCGGATCTTCTATAAACGCCTTTGTCATCAAAGCGGAGATTATGCCTACCGGCAGATTGATAAAAAATACCCAGCGCCATGAATAATTATCGGTTATCCACCCTCCAACAACAGGTCCTACGATAGGCGCAACGATAACGCCTATGGCGAAAACCGCCATCGCGATCCCGTGTTTTTCCTTGGGAAAACTTTCAAGTAAGATCGCCTGCGATATGGGCATAAGAGCCCCTCCGCCCACCCCCTGGAAGACTCTGGCAAAAAGCAGGAATCCAAGGCTTCTCGCTAATCCGCATAATAAGGACGCGATTGTAAACAAGATAATACATGTGATAAGAAAGCGCTTTCTACCGAAAAAACCGCCGAACCACGCGGCAGCGGGAAGAATGATGGCGTTTGAGACAAGATAGCTTGTCAATACCCATGTCGCCTCATGAGTACTTACGGCAAGATTACCGGCAATATGCGGCAAGGCAACGTTTGTGATAGTCGTATCCAAAACCTCCATGATCGTTGCCGACATAACTGCAATGCATATCAGCCATGGGTTATGCGAAGGCTGCCAGGATACGGTATTTGAGTTAACTGCCGAACCATTTTGCATTATCGTACTTTAACCTTCGGAACAACAGACATACCGATACTCAACGGATATTTTTCGCCCGGGCGTTCATCAAACACGATTTTCACTGGAATGCGCTGGATAACTTTGACAAAATTTCCCGCGGCATTTTCCGGAGGAAACATACTGAATTTGGCTCCCGTGCCGCGCTGGATACTGTCCACATGGGCCTTAAATACCTTCTCCGGATAAGAATCTACCCTGATTTCGACTTTTTGCCCTGGGCGCATATGGGTCAGTTCTGTTTCCTTAAAATTTGCCACAACCCACATATCATTTGGAACAATCGCCATAAGAGGCTGAGTCGGTTGTATCTGGTTGCCCACTTCAACAGACTTTTTGGTTATATGGCCGCTTGATGGGGCGTATATCTTCGTATATTCCAAATTCCGTTCGGCGATCTTAAGTTGGGCCTCAGCGGCTTCAACTTGTGCATTCGCCAGATTAAACGCAGTGACTGCCTTTTCGAATCGCTCTTTCGGGAACACCTTCTCATTATAGAGAGCTTCCGCGCGATTCTTGTCGTAGTTAGCTTGTTCAAGAGTGGCATTTCTAATATCCAGATTAGCCCGTGCTTCTTTTACTTTTAGTTCATAGTCAACTGGGTCGATTTCCACCAGGATATCGCCTTCTTTGACAGCCTGATTATCTGTAACGTTGACAAGTTTGATTGTGCCGGGAATCTTAGCCGCTATGGCATGGATCCTGCCTTCAATGTAGGCGTCATCCGTGCTAATCCATCCCATATTGCTTATGAAATAAGCCAACGCAACAACGGCACCAATTGTTGCAATCCAAATAATTACAGAAGTCATTTTTTTGTTTTTCAATACCATGGCTATTTCTCCGTTTCTTTATATAATGACGTTAAATCCATGCCCATTGAATACCTAAGTCTGGCATAGGACCGTTTTAACTCATAATCCGCGCTGTGATAATTCGTTTGGGCCTTGGTTTGCAGGCTGATCGCCTCAAGGACATCCGTCGATGTGGCGGCGCCGTTATTATATTTGACACGGTAAAACCGCACATTTTCTTCGGCCTGGGCTAGCGCGTCTTTGGCAACATCCAGCTTCTCTATGGCATCTTTTAAGCCTAAATAACTGCGCTTAACTTCGAATCTTATATCATCAACGAGTTTATTTTTTTGCTCCTCTAGCTGCTTATGCAAATTACGCTCTTTCATTATCTGGGCGCCGGTCGCG
>JAQUMG010000191.1 GCA_028718265.1 Candidatus Omnitrophota bacterium | reverse complement strand
ACATTAAGCCCTGCCTGACTTGCGGTACCGTCACCAACTTTGAAAGGACCGCAAAATTTGTCTTTGCGCTCTTGCGCGCCCGCATGATCTGGTATGCCCCCATAAGCAATAAAAATGCGGTTACCGACAGCAATAAGAGAGTGGTAGGGCACATTATATCATTCCTCTTCTATCTCGAACCTGCAGCCGCATACATTGCATTCATATACGGACATCTCGTAATGCGGCTCCACGAACCTCACATCGTCACTACCGCACTTCGGGCACTCGACCCCCGGCCGCCAATCAGGCATAGTCACCTACTTTTCCGAAACCTTGAAGCTCCACGTATCGCGGAATCTTCTTTTACTCCAATAGTATCTACTGGCCAAGGCTTCTTTGTGTTACATGCAGAATATAATAATATTCGCCAGAAAATAGAGCACGGCTATGAAAAGCTCTTTCGGGCTGCCGGAATGAAAAAATCTCAACAGTCCTGAGACCATAAGCAAAAGCGAGCCTCCCACAGCCAGGATCTGATACAAAGCTATCCTCATCTCACCCTTTCATGTAGTTTTCTATCGAGCGGTCGTATGTCTTCTCGGCATCTTTATCGAAATAACACGCCGGAAGTTCACCGTTCGATCTGTGATACGCGAGACATTCGCAGCATATCCCGTGCCTGGGGCATCCGGAATACGTGCAGTTGCACATCGCGTTATTCTTTTTACTGTTAGGGCAATTCGTCATTTGAGATTATAGAGCTTCCTTACCGCATCCTCGATCTTTTGTCCTCCGACGTAAAGATTTTCTATGATAGCGAATCCATCCTTTATCCGGACAATAATGTAGGCATCTTGTGTGTCACGTTGAGCAGATTGTCTATAAGCCCTTTCTGCCGCAGGGGCCGCCTTCTCCTCCATATAGTATCGATCGATCGGTAAATCCAGCTGTATCTTGTCGTCAAAAACGGATTTAACTTTTGCCTGCATATACGCTTCGCTTTGAGGCTTATCTATGCTTACGCGGACAAACTTCGCAAATCCCTGGTCATCAACGCTAATTACCGCATATATAGTTTGACCATTATTAAGCTTAAGTTCTTTTGGGACAGAAATTTCATCTTCCAGAATTCGCAATGCAACATATCTTCCCCGGAAAGCATCATAAGGGTCAACAGGCGCTGCTTTAAATTTAAATTGCTCACCGTTCTTGAGAACATGCTCTCTTTTCACTATCATCGACAGAGGAGTAATGACTTGTATTGCGGAGATACCTAGAAACAATGCTATGACCAGGCTTTTTTTCATTTTGTACCTCCTATCCGGCGCGCAAGAAGTACATTAGTAACTAAAAACCCGGTGCCGATAACTATAAAAACCAGGCCCTTCATTATAAAATCTATGTCGCTGTCAAAAAACCTTGCGACAATAAGTATCGCCAGCATTAACATCCCCGCATTAACAACCGCCAAATTGTTGCCACGAATACCCGACACAATACAGCTGGTACTCAAGACAAATAAATATATGTTAAAAATTATCAGCGGCGCTATTAGCGACTGATCTTTAAAAAGGTACGCTACTATTGATAATAACGGGATTATCCCAAATAATGAAGCTATCAAATTTTTACGTTTAATATTGTCATAAAGCAACAGCATTGCTGCTGCGATTATTGCTATGCTTATAATGTTATCGGGCAAGGAATTAAGGCCTGCGGTGTTTCTGACGATACCGTAAGAATACCCGCCAGAATATTGCCAGGCATACATGAAAGTGAATTGAAATGCGAGCACAAACAGCCCTATACCGCCAAACAATTGTAATGGACGCTGCCAATTTGTAGTAATTGTACGCACATCCATAGTTCCAAGAAGATAACATATTGAATATATGCTCGGAAAAATAATAACCCATGAACCCGACCATGTTTTTCCTAGACTAAAACTCGCGGCGAAAGAAGCGCATATAACCATAGTCAAAGAAAGCAATGTTGTGCGGAGCGTGTAAATCTCCTGCCGCAAAGCCCATACAAAATGAGGTATGATTATCGCCGCCATAGGCCAAAATAAAATTGCCCTGACCGGATCGTTCCAATTGCTGCCGCACCATGCGGTAATACCTATTAAATAAATGGCGGCCGGCAAAGACGCCTGCATAAAATATATAATAGGCGCTATAAGCAGCATCCAGGTTAAGATGAAAGTACCGGTATCGCCGGGGATATTATACGTCTGGCTGATCAAGGCTATCGAGGCCCCGACCATAAGACTTAAAAATGTTGCCGCGCTTTCTTTAAGCGCGTCGGATCGAGGCTTTTTCAATAAAACCCATAATGCCAGCCCCTGCGCTCCAGCTAGAGGGGCCAGGGAGAGGATGGCTCGCGTAAAGCGTGATAGCTGCTCCCAGTTATGCCCGAGCAGAAGGATTATCCCCATACCTATCAAAAGAGTCCCTATAGCTCCTAAAATAATCACTGTTACCGTAGCCCTGCTAACGCTTTTTACTTCGCCATAATATCCCAGCAATTTATCGGCATTCTCGCGGGTCAAAATACCCTTAGCTACTAGATCCGGCAACTCTTTATAGAGCCATCTTATAGCTACCTTATTCACGACCAGCTCCTTTCCGGCACTGCTTGCATGGCACCAAATGGACCGCTCACTATTTCCTTAGCGATAAATAACAACGTCTAAAGCCTCGGACTCTATTTGCCCCGCCCAGAAACCGTCCTCGCCTGATGTATTCCTATATATAGCCTGTAATTTAACTGTCTTAGACGCCTCGGTTATTTTAGGGAAATTCCATTGGCTTGAGAAAATATGGATATCAAAAACGAAATATTCGCCGGGGAGCAATATCCAATATTTAGGAAAATTTTTCCCCCAGACAATAGGCGACTTCTCTATGAGTACGGTCTGCCCATCCAACACCATTTTGAAAGCAACGTTTTCATATCACCACGAACAGTCTTCTGACCATATTTTTTGCGGTTTACCGGAAATGTTCTTTAAAAGTACGTGGAATTCCGAATTTTCCGAAATACTTCTTTGAGCGTGTTCTAACAACTCGGGAATGACAAGCGTTACTTCAAATGGCGGCTTATCTGCCGCTGCATAGGCCAATTGCGAGAATAACAGCCCCGCTATTATAACCAGATAAATTTTTTTCATAATCCTCCCGCCCCGCGCTCCCTTTAATTATAGACTATGAACAGGATAGCCGCGGCTATAACAACGATAGCTATCATGATATGGAAAAAATATTTATGTCTTATAATCCGCTCGAGCATCTAACCTCTCTACTTACAGCAGGAGTCTACTTTGCACAAAGGGCAATACTTCTCCTGCAATTTCTTGATCATATTCTTTGTGGCGTGAAAAAATATTATCAACAACGCTATCTTCGCGCACGCACCCCAAGTCAAAGTTAACATCATACCTGCCTCCTTCTGTTATTTTTTGAACCAAAAATCGTAAACAGGCTTTACCGAACATAGTATTAAAAGTATTATCAGTACAGGATAGTGTATCCTCAATATCTGCGGAAACATCTTAACTAAAATAATGGACGCGAACAAGACCGACCACTTGGTCAGCCCGAGATCGATAATGGTCAGCTTCTTAATTTTTTTATTCAGATTTTCCAGCATCTTAGCTCCCTTTGTTCTCGCATTTATTGCACAATTCCGGGTCTCTTTGTGACGGCTTTACGCCGAATATTTTGAGAGCTATTAATTTGTACATCACG
>JAQUMG010000190.1 GCA_028718265.1 Candidatus Omnitrophota bacterium | reverse complement strand
TGTCGCAGGACACTCAAAATTCGCCTTGACGCATTAATATAATTATGTTATATTACGCACTCTTAAAACAATACAAATAAAGGTGATCCCCCGCCCCTTGGGCCGGGGATTAATTCTCCCGCCAAAGGCGGGATCAGTGAGAGGACAAAAATGGAGTATGCAATAGTCGAAGCTGGCGGAAGCCAGTTCAAGGTAAAAAAAGGCGACGTGATAAAAGTAGGCAGATTTGGTACGGATTCTAAAAAATCGGCCAAAATAGGCAAGGTATTGCTGTATAGCGACGGTAAAAATGTAGAGGTAGGTACCCCTTACATAAAAGACGCATATGTTTCGTGCGAGCTAATGCGTGAAGAGAAGGCGAAAAAAGTCATAGCGTACAAGTACAGGAAACGCAAAAGCTCAAAATTCAAGAAGGGGCACCGGAGGAAGCTATTGGTACTTAAAGTCAAAGAAATAAGCATAAAGGGAGAATAGCATGGCACATAAGAAAGGATTAGGCAGTTCCCGCAATGGCCGCGACAGCAATGCTCAACGATTGGGCATAAAACGCTTTCACGGTCAATTAGTGACTGCCGGCAGCATAATTATACGACAACGCGGCACAAAATATAAGCCCGGTATCAATGTCGGCATAGGTTCAGACGATACTCTGTTTGCATTAAAATCGGGTACGATCGACTTCAGGAAAAACCACATTATCAACATAATCGCAAAATAATGTTTATTGACGAAGCCTGGATATTCGTAAAAGCGGGCGACGGCGGCTCGGGATGCAGAAGCTTCCAGAAGATGCGCGGCAAGCGGTACGGCCGCCCGACCGGCGGCGACGGCGGCAGCGGCGGCGACATCATACTGGCAGCCGACAATAATAAAAATACGCTGATAGATTTCAAATACAATAAACACTTCAAGGCTACGTCCGGAACACACGGCGGATCGAATAATAAAGCAGGTGAAGACGGCGAAGATAATATTTTGCGCGTTCCTCCCGGGACCCTAATCAGAGATCGAGAAACAGGTTTAGTTTTGCGCGACCTTAAATCGGCCGGCGACAGAGTAGTGATAGCTAAAGGCGGAGCCGGCGGCAAGGGTAACAGTATAAGACGCGACGCCACGCTCGGCGGACAAGGCGAAGCGAAAGAACTTTATCTTGAACTAAAGCTGGTCGCCGATGTAGGAATTATAGGCTATCCAAATGCCGGTAAATCCACGCTCCTATCCAAGATAACGCACGCCAGGCCGCGTATAGCGAACTTTCCGTTTACCACAAAAAACCCGATATTGGGAGTTGCGCGAGTCGGCGAGTTAAGTTTTGTCGTTGCCGATATACCGGGGCTTATAGAAGGTGCGCATTTGGGAAAGGGGTTGGGCGATAGATTCCTGAGGCACATAGAGAGAACCAGGATAATCATACATCTTGTAGACATGGCTGCCATAGACGGCAGAAACCCCAACGACGATTTTGTAAAATTGAATAACGAACTTATCGAATATAGCGAAACGCTGAAGAAGAAAAAGCAGATAGTCGCAGCCAATAAAATGGATGTGCCTGAAGCCAAAGTAAATATTAAAAACTTTAAAGCTGCCAGGCCGAGAAAGATATACAGAATATCCGCTATAACGGGAGAAGGCATACCGGAACTTTTAAAGGCCGTAGCAGGTGAATTAAAGAAGATTCCGAAGGCCGTACCCATAAGTGAGTATTGAAATGGTGAATTCCAATAAATCTAAAATAATCGTAGTAAAAATAGGAAGCTCAGTCCTGGCCAGGGAATCCGGCGGCCTTGACGACAGCCGTATTCAAAACATAGCCGAGCAGATATGTGCTATACGCAAAAAAGGATTCGATGTAATATTAGTATCTTCGGGAGCTATTGCGGCGGGTATAAAACTTCTGAAATTACATGCACGGCCGGAATCCCTGCCGCAAATACAGGCATGTGCGGCGATAGGGCAGGCCGAGATGATGAAAAAATATGACGAGCATTTCCGGCATCACGGGGTGCAGGTTGCCCAGGTACTGCTGACGCAGGATGACATAAACAACAGAGAGCGATATCTCAATGCGCGGAATACACTCCTGGCGTTATTGACGCACGAAGGAGTTATACCTGTAATAAATGAAAATGATACCGTTTCTACCGATGAGATCCGATTCGGCGATAACGACAGATTGTCAAGCCTCGTTGCGAACCTTATTCAGGCGGATAAGCTTATAATAATGTCCGATGTTGACGGTTTGTACAGGTTCGATCAAAAAGACAAGACAAAAAAAGAAATCATAAAAAAGGTAGAAAGTATCACCGATGAAATCGAAAGTCTGGTCACCGAAGACGGCAGCAGATTCGGCGTGGGCGGCATGACGACAAAATTGCAGGCAGCCAAGATCACTACAAACGCCGGTATCGAATGCATAATTTTAAACGGCACCAAAAAGGACATACTTCATGAGCTTTTTGACGGCAAGGAAGTCGGAACGGTATTTATATCCAAACAGCCGAAAATAGGTGCCCGAAAAAGGTGGATTGCATATTCTTTGAAATCCAGCGGTCAGATAAAAGTGGATAAGGGGGCGAAAGAGGTCCTTGTGAAGAAGAACAGGAGTCTGCTTGCCTCCGGGATAATCGGTTACAACGGGAAGTTTGACGTAGGGGATTCCGTTGCTATAATCGATGAACATAACAAAGAATTTGCGAGAGGCCTTACAAATTATTCTTCGGCAGAGCTTAATAAAATAATGGGGCATAATACTAAGGACATAGAGACGATCCTTGGTTATAAATATTATGATGAAGTGGTTCACAGGGATAACCTGGTTATTTTATAGAAAGGCTGGGCATGGGCACCAAACAAGATATCTTATCAATGGCTAAGGCTTCCAAGAAGGCCAGCCTTGTTCTGGGAAACACTTCTACCGATGAGAAAAACCGCGCTATAAAGTTAATGGCCAAAGCGATTTCGGACAACGCCTCATATATACTCCGTGAAAATAAAAAAGACATGAAATGTGCCCGGGCAAAAAGGATAAACGCGTCCCTTCTTGACAGACTGGAGCTGAACGCCAAACGCATTCAGGGTATGGTTTCATCGCTGCAGGAAATCGCCAAGCTCGATGATGTCGTCGGAAAGGTAGACCAGATAAGACAGAGACCCAACGGCCTTTTGATAGGAAAGATGCGCGTGCCTATCGGCGTCATCGGTATTATCTATGAAGCAAGGCCGAATGTCACAAGCGATTGTGTCGGTCTGTGCCTGAAATCCGGTAATAGCGTTATTCTAAAAGGCGGAAGCGAAGCTTTAAATTCGAACATCGCCATTTTCAAATGCCTGCGTAATACTTTGTCCAAAACATCCATTCCTCAGGAAGTGATCGCGCTGATTATGTCGAAAGAAAGGCGCGCGGTCATGGAACTCTTGAAGCTTAATGATTACGTGGACCTTATTATGCCGCGCGGCGGAGAGGGATTAATAAAGGAAGTCACTGAAAACTCACGCATACCGGTGATAAAACATTATAAGGGTGTATGCCACGTGTATGTTGACGAATATGCCGACCTGAACATGGCGCACAAGATAGCACTTAATGCAAAGATCCAGAGGCCCGGCGTATGCAATGCGATGGAAACGCTGCTGGTCCATAAAGACGTAGCGGCGCGGTTTTTGCCCGTTCTCGCCGGCGCCCTGAAAAAGGCCGGCGTCGAGATGAGGGGCTGCAAAAAGACAGCTCTAATATT
>JAQUMG010000189.1 GCA_028718265.1 Candidatus Omnitrophota bacterium | reverse complement strand
ATTATGACAGGGCGAAAGCATTTTCGAGCTTTTTTCCCGGCATAGCCGGTTTGCACGGTATACCGCTCTGGGCATTTTATGTCAACAGGGGCCAGTGCATATCAAGTTTCGGGACAAAGGATAAAGACGGAGCCATACTTGAATTTCTTCCGGCAAATCAGGCGTATAACCTTACCGCCGTCAGAGGATTCCGGACTTTTATAAAAATCAAAAAAGGCACATTGTCGATGTTTTACGAACCCTTCAAAGGATCTGTTGACAAACTTAGCAAGGGTATCGATACGAAGATGTCAATAAGCCCGTCCAGACTGGAAATAGAAGAGACCAATGATCTGCTTGGCCTTAAAATAAAAGTTTCCTACATCACGGTACCGGGCGAGCCGTTTGCAGCGTTGGCGAGAAAATTATCCGTCACCAACATATCAGACAATAAGGCGTCCATAGAGCTTATCGACGGCTTACCGCAGATCATTCCTTTCGGCATGACGGAGTGGCACGCAAAACATATGAGCCGGACCATAGAGGCTTGGATGCACGTATTAAATCTGGATAACAATGCGCCTTTTTATAAATTGAAAGTAAACCCCCAGGACAGGCCGGAGCTTGAATATATAGAAGGCGGGAATTTCTATCTTGCTTATATCATAGACGGAACGCGCGCGGAATTATTAAAGGACATAATAGATCCGGACATTATATTCGGCAGAGACGGCGATATCTCTTATCCCAGGCTTTTTGTGGAGGGAATGCGTTTCGGGGTTCCCAAAGAGCAGAAGTCGGAAGGCAAGACACCGTCGGCCTTCTGCCATGCGCAATTTAATATCACGGCAGGTGGCAATAAAGATATCGTATCGATCATAGGCCACGTGAAAGACATAAAGGGGCTTGGCAGGCTTTTGCCCAAAGTGAGCAAAGCGGATTATTTCCCGGAGAAATTATCAGAAAACAAAGAGATAATAAATCGCCTCGTTAATACTGTCTTTACTAAAAGCTCAAGCGACCAGTTCGACTTTTATTCAAAACATACGTTTTTAGATAACCTGTTGAGGGGCGGTTTTCCTGTAAATATAGATACCGAAAAAGGGAAATTCGTATTTTATACGTATGCCCGCAAACACGGCGACCTGGAAAGAGATTATAACGCATTTTTATTACAACCTTCCTATTATTCGCAGGGCAACGGTGCATATCGCGATATAAATCAGAACAGACGCAACGATACGCTTTTTAACCCCCACGTAGCCGATGCTAATATTCTGACGTTTTTAAATGCTATCCAGCCGGACGGATTCAATCCGCATCTTGTAGAAGGCGTGATCCTTTTTATTACGGATAAAAAAGCGCTGGAAGCGTTATTGCGGCATTATATTGAGAATACGCCGGATAAGAACAAGATGAAATCATTCCTATCTGATGAGTTTACTCCCGGAAGCCTCGCAGCTTTTATCGAAAAAGAGAAGGTCACAGTAAAAAAGAGCAGTAACAAATTCGTGGAGAGTATATTAGGCATCAGCACGAAAGAAGATGTAGTAAAACCGGGCGAAGGATACTGGGTTGATCATTGGACATATAATACGGATCTTTTTGAAAATTACCTTGCGGTCTATCCGGAAAGGCTTAAAAACCTTTTACTGGAAAGGAAGATGACGTTTTACGATACTTATCTGAAGGTCAATCCCAGAAAAGAAAAATACGTATACGTTGACGGCAAGATACGGCAATTCGGTTCCGTCGCGGAAGATAAAGAGAAAAAATATTTTATAGCAGAAAGAAAATACGAACCGCATAAAGTCAGAATAAAACACGGCAAGGGCGGCATATACAAGACATCCCTTTTAGCAAAACTGCTTTGCGTGGTTGCCAATAAAATGGCCTCTTTGGACCCGTTCGGCATAGGAATAGAAATGGAAGCCGGAAAACCGGGATGGTGCGATTCGCTTAATAATTTACCGGGCATCTTCGGCTCTTCATTGTGCGAAACTTTTGAATTGAAGAGGATCATGCTTTTTATAAAATCTTCCCTGCGCAAGCTGGACGTAGGCGGCGACTATAATATATTGCTTCCTGCCGAATTGGCAGATTTCATCCTGGATCTGCACAAGTTAGCCGGCAAAAATCTTTCGACCGGGTCTAGGGCCGCAGATTTCGATTATTGGGACTCTTCGTCGGCAAAGAAAGAACAATACAGGCATGAAGTTTGGTACGGCTTTGACGGCAGGGAAAGATTATTATCTATAGATCAGATAGACGTTATATTGGATACATTTCTGCATAAGATCGAATCGGGGTTAAAAAAAGGTTTCAGTAAAAAAGACAGATTAACTTATACGTATTATATAAATGAAGTTGAGAAATTCGTATTCATAAAGGAAAACGGAAAGACAAGGGTCAATGCCGCCGGCCTTCCCAATATAAAAGCCCTCTCCTTCAGCCATAAACCCATTTCTTTATTTTTAGAAGGTCCGATGCATGCGATGAGGGTTACAGATAAAACCAAAGAGATAAAATCGCTGTATCAGGCGGTAAAGAAAAGCGAGTTATTTGACACAAAACTTAAAATGTACAAAATCAATGCCCCTCTCAAAGGCATGCCGAATGAAATAGGCCGCTCAACTATATTTACGCCCGGATGGCTCGAAAACGAATCCATATGGCTTCATATGGAATATAAATATCTTCTCGAAGTTTTACGTAAAGGTCTTCACAAAGAATTCTTTTCCGATCTCAAGAACTGTCTTATAGCTTTCCAGGACCCGTGCCGGTACGGCAGGAGCATTCTGGAGAATTCATCTTTTTTGGTGAGCAGCGCTCATCCGGACCGGAATCTTGCCGGTAACGGCTTTGTAGCCCGGCTGACAGGCTCAACAACCGAGTTTCTGACTATGTGGCTTATATTGTGTGCGGGAGAAAGGCCGTTTAAGATCAGCGAAAAGGGAGAGCTTTATCTTGAATTCAATCCCACTCTGCCGCGGTGGCTATTCAGCAAAGAAGAAAATTCGGCAACTTTCTATTTCTCAGGCGGTACAAAAGAAGAGGTAAGGTTGCCCAAGGACAGCTTCGCCTTTTGTTTCTTAGGAGGCACGCTTGTTGTATATCATAACCCTAAAAGGCGCGATACATTTGGTAATGGTTCCGTAAAGCCGGTGAGCATTACTCTAAAAAGGAAAAATAAGGAAGAGGTCAGGCTTAAGAGCGGTATTATACCGGCTCCCATTGCGCTGAAAGTAAGAAGCGGATTTTACGACCGGATAGACGTTGTTTTGACGTAACGCAGCGTGTCACACTTGACAACTATGTAATATTGTGCTACACTTCTAGCAGGAGGAGATTCTAATGATTATCGAAATAGGTATAGTGGCAGGCGAGATATGGCAGCTTCTTGATAAATACGGCACTATGCGGATAGGCGAAATAATCTCCAAGCTGAGCAAGTCCGAATACATTGTACTTATGAGCTTGGGATGGTTAGGCAGGGAAGGGCATATTGTTATAGATCGGAAAGAAGGAGATCTATATAAAGACTATAAAATTACCTTGCGGAAATAATGTTTTCTCAGGTCCTATCAAACGTCAGTGTTCTTTTTGTACTTTTGGTTGTCGGCGCAATTGCCAGGTATAAGGGTATATTAAACGATGAATTCAATAAATCACTGGCAAAGTTAGTTTTAGTCGTCACACTTCCCGTACTCTATTTTTACTCCCTCGCAACTCAATTTACCCTGGAATTGCTTAAGACGGTATGGTTATT
>JAQUMG010000188.1 GCA_028718265.1 Candidatus Omnitrophota bacterium | reverse complement strand
GCAAGTCGACTCCCCGATTTTTGCCATTGCTAAATAATTATAGATGATCCTTGCAAAAGAATATAACGAATCGTGATACAAAGGATCAGTATTTTGAAACATTCCGAACCCTATTGTTTCTTGAACCTCTATCCCCCTATTGATTATTTCCAGTTTATTCATTTTATTTTCTTGTCATCAACTAAGAGTTGTAATTTGCAGTATCCATCGGAAGTAATGTCAGGACAAGGCAGACCACAGTACTTATTCAATTTCATATCGCACTTTTTATATTTCTTTTTTGCTTCCATTTCGTGTCATCAAACACCAACGTCACGGATTATATACTTCCCACCCTTGTGCATATTCATCGGGCGACCAGCTGTTGTTATTTATCTTGCTCCTATAAAGAGTTGAATTAAGCGTAGGATACCATACTATATCACCAAGATGATAAACATCATGTGCCCCTGTGGGATGAACAAAGACGGGATATTCTTCTGATGGTTCTTCAATCTCTTTCCATAAAGAAGGTGTTGCATCCGGTGTCCAGTCTGCCTGTGTCTGATGAGCCTGAAGGCACTCATAAGTCTTGGCGTTAAAAATTCTCTTCCACCCTGCCTCTACCTTTTCTCCTGCCATCCATTCCATTTCTTCGGATGCGTTGTCACGATAGAAAGAGAATAGGGCTGGTGTTTCTTCGGGTGTGTATATAGTCCTCTCATGTGACTGTCTGATCATCACCGCCCCGTTGCCATAGGAAAATATCTGCCCTATTTCTAACCATCCCGTTGACGGTAACTGAGGAAATATCGTTGATGAAACTTTATCTTCATAATCGAGTGCAACGTCTAAAGCCGATCCACCGTTGACCTCAATAGTATCAATCACTTTTTGGTCAAGTACAGGGTCTTGTGCCTGACGGGTAAAAGCAAGGATAGCAGATTCAGCTGTCAGTTCTTTAACAATAGTAAAGTCTGCCTCATAACGCCTGCTTGATTTATCCGTTTCAGGATCATCTGTGGGCAAATATCCATTATCCTTATGATTGATATAAATACCATATTCTCCATCCTTCCATCTTCGTGGTGCGACAGGTAATGGTATATTACTTACTGTTTTCATAAATTAATTATTAAGTAAATTCAAATCTTTTCTCTTTCTTTTTAATTGTCGTTTCAAACGGGAAACAATCCTTTGGCACTTTATTAATCATATCCATAAGATTGTCAGATCCTGAAAATGTTATAAAATCTTCCCCATCCATAATAAATGATAACTGTAAGCGATTGTTGCTTTTATTTTTTCCGGTAAACTTGCTTTCTTCAATCTTAAAATCCTTCACAATAATTGGCACATTGAATACCTCAGAAAAGTTTATTTTCTTTCCTTCAAAAGCACCTGAAGAAGATTTTATATTGAAGTCTTCAAACTTATTCATGCCGCAATTAGTTTAAATAAATTTCTGCCAGAAACAAAGTCTTGTCCTGGCCATCCAAAATAAGATGCCATCTGCCTTTTATATTCCTTGCCCTCTATTCCTAACTTGTTTAATGCGTATTTTTTACGCATCATATTTTTCTTAATACCTTTACGTAACATAACGCGGTTATGATAAAACCGATAGCCTACAAAATCAATTCCTCTCGAATCAACAGGGAATATCTGGTAATTCGACTTCACTTTAAGATTAAGATTATTCTGAATATATTCCTGAAT
This sequence comes from Candidatus Omnitrophota bacterium, assembly GCA_028718265.1. Next base: position 2,078 of record JAQUMG010000188.1, on the reverse strand, counting down.
TTCTTTTAATAGTTGATGTAGGTGGACTTTATTGTTACTCAAAATGACAATATCATCACAATACCTGAAATAATATTTTACTCTCATCACTTCCTTAATCCAATGATCAAAATATGTCAGATAAAGATTGGCTGCAAACTGAGATATATAATTACCTATTGGCAATCCCTGCTTTGAGGAATGGATTATTTCATCCAATAGAGCTAATGTTTTCACGCATTTTATTTTCTTATGGACAATGGACATCATAATGTCCTGATCAATAGTCGGATAAAATTTACTTATATCAAGTTTAAGGCAATATTTTGTTTCATTGATATTCCTCATGGCCTTAGCTATCTTTTTTGCAGCTCCGTGAATGCCCCTGCCTTTAATACAACTATATGTATCAGTTGTGAATACATTCATCCATATTTTTTCAAGCTGAAGCATGATAGCCCAATGAACTATCCTATCAGGGTAATAAGGAAGGCAAAATATCTCCCTTTCCTTAGGTTCATAGATGAAAAATGTTTTGTAGGGACTTGTTTTGAACCTACCTTCTTTTAATGTCTGATGAAGGATTAATATATTTCTTTCACGATTTTTATCGTGAAGACATACTCCGTAAGTGGATTTCTTTCCCCTTCTTGCCATTTCATCTGCAAGTCTAAGATTTTCCAGAGATATTATATTTTCAAATATGTTATTTATCCTTTTCATAATCTGCATTTTCTAAAGCAAAGCGTTCAAAATTTACTAACATCGCTTTTTTGTTTGTTGTCTTTTGCCAAGAGGCATGGTCTATGGATATAAAGTATGCTTAGCTGAGCACCAATATTCGTGTTACGATTAGTCGCGGTATTATTCGTATTCAGATAGACGAATCCCGCATCCGAAAGATTATTCGCGTTACCGCCACGATGAAGGGCACTTCGATCCATACAACCAAAATGTTCAAAGAACGCCGAGTTCGATTTACGGCAAATAGCAGAGCCGAGCACCAATAGTCGTGCGACGACTAGCCGCGGTAGCAGTCGTATGCAGATAGACGAATCCCGCATCCGAAAGATGACTCGCGCTACCGCCACGAAGAAGGGCGCGCCATTCATTAACCAAACCCGAAGCATAGTAATAATCACACCAGTAAGTAGCTGCATCTCCCCCGCTATCTTTAGGTATTAATATCCCTTTATCATCATGCCACATAGATATAGGATAAGTATTTGCAATCGGCAGATTTGCTCTGTGATCATAATTAGTAGCAGTCCCATCTGCAAAATTTGCCGGATTGTCACAGGTATAAAACTTGCTAACCCCGCCTGCTCCTTCATTAAAAATACTTGCCCCATCACACCACTCCCATATATCTCCAAATGGATTTTCTACACCCCTGTAACGATTAACTTTTACTGCCCCCGAAGCATCTCCGAAATTAGGAACGGTATAATCAACTTCTCCTGTTCCGCTTGCAAGACTATTGCTTGTTCCACAGGGAATCAATGGATAGTAAGCATTAAATGTATTCCAAGCTGTAGAATCCACAGTTGTTACTCCAGCTCCTAATCCTCCCTGTTTATATCCTTCGGCAGTCAGAGTAGCATTAAATGCTTTCTGCGAATTAAGTGTGGCATATTCAATTATGAATAACTCATATAGCAACATTGAATGTCTGTGAGTGATAACATTCCATTTATATTCTCCGCTTACTATATTTCTTACCCAAGGACGTGCTTCATTAGTCAGTCTTATATAAGTTACAGGCTTGCCAAGCTGTGTATTATCACCTGCATCAAGAGCAGCATTATTATTTCCACCACGATATTCAGCAGTAGTATTAACAACACTCCATAGTCGTAGTGGAGCAGTTCTGTTGGCAGATGCCTTATATGCTCCTATGTAAAACTTTGGTACTTCCTGATAACCTGTGAGCGGTGACAGAGATATTTTATGCTGGTAAATGCCTGCCGAAGGATTATCTACCTTGCGATAATATTTCGGAAACTCAATCATTACATTTCCGTCTGCTCCTGTAAGATTGCTTGCTGCTCCATCTGCTTTTTTAGTCCAGTCTGTTGGATCAAGATAATAATTAACCG
>JAQUMG010000187.1 GCA_028718265.1 Candidatus Omnitrophota bacterium | reverse complement strand
GAAAAGATGATATAATTACAACGAATCCGCTGTATAACGAATTATCAAAAGATCCTGTTGAGCGTATGAGACTATATAAGGACTATTTGCTTCAAGCGCGTCCTTATGAACAGATAATAGATGATAAGCTAAAGGTTTAAGATTACAGGGTGTCCCTATGTAGGATGGCCCCCAATACCATAGCTGACTTAGTCAAGGCTAGCAAGATAAAATTTGCGGAAAAGAAAATAGCCCTTCTGGCCTTGGATATGCTTAGCAAGATCGGGGACAATACAGTATCTCCCAAGGAGGCAAACGCATATTTTACGTTGTTAGATATTTACCTGGAAGACAATTTCTCAAAACTGAAATTACACGGAGAGGCACAGGACTTGATTCTTGAAGGCATGATGTTGCATGACCTTGGGAAGTATTATGGCGCCGACGTAGAGTTAATGAAATCATTGGCAAAAAAAATTATAGCAGGGGGAAAAAGTAAAAGGCAGCCTGTGTGGAAAAAAGTCGGTAGTGGCTGGGAAAAGAGAGGAATACCGGAATTAGTCACTATAGGAAAAATTGACAAAAAAGTTTTTATTAAATATTCTAATATGGAAAAAAAGGTTATATTTTCATTCAAATTCGGGGATTGCTATGTTCATACTAAGGCAGATCTCCAAACGTGTAGAGAGTTTATAATAAATTGTAAAAGACAAAAACAAGAACAAGGGAAGACTAGGGCTAAGGTATTGGCTGGAATATCTCCTGATAAAATATCGTATATAGATAATCTTGAATTAAAAAAACGATACGCTAAGACTGCTGAAGAAAGAAGCTTAGTTAACGCATTAGAAAAGGTTCTTGGGAAGCGTAAGCTTCCATCAAAAGATTTGGTATCTGATAAAGTACTTATGTCCATAGGAGATTTTAATATAGCATTAGATAAAAAGAAGTATTTTAAAGTCAGGGACTGCATTATTAGTTCAGAAGAGAAACTAAATAAAATTGTACATGAGAAATAGGGGCCGTAAGCCAGGTGAAGGATTGTATATTCATCGTATCCCGTGCAAGGAGAAATAAACCAAGTACTTTATAAGGCTAAAATATGCTTTTAACTATTACTAATAGAACAAAACCTGTCTCGGATCTGAGTTTTTTATTACACAAGCATCCGTCTAAAACGCAGTCTTTCTCTATGTCTTTTGGGGCTGCGCATGTTTTTTATCCTCAAGTAGATGATGAAAGATGCACAGTTGCGCTTTTATTAGACGTCGACCCCATAAAGCTTGTTCGTGGAAGCCGAAAGAAATCGCATGGAGGAGGATTGCTGGAGCAATATGTTAATGATCGGCCGTATGTCGTTTCATCTTTTTTAAGCGTTGCGATTGCAAAGGTATTTGGAAGCGCTTTATCCGGCAAAGAGAAAGACCATGCTGAGCTGGTAAAGAAAGAGCTGGATCTGGAGGTAAAATTAGCCGTCATGCCGTGCGAGGGAGGGGAAAGTCTTTTGCACAGATTGTTCGAGCCCTTGGGCTATAAGGTCAAGGTTCAATCTTATTTACTTGATGATAAGTTTTTGAATTGGGGGGAAAGCTCTTATTTTACGGTTGAACTTAGCTATGCGGGATGTCTTAACGAACTCCTGTCCCATCTATATGTGCTTATTCCTGTCTTGGACAATGAGAAGCATTATTGGGTGGGAGAAGATGAAGTGGAAAAACTTTTGCACCATGGGGCAAAGTGGCTTGCAAAGCATCCCGATCGGGAATTGATCGCTAAGCGTTACTTGAAACATCAAAGAAGCTTATTTAGCAATGCGTTAACCAGATTAGCAGACGAAGATAATTCTGATCCGGATCAAGCTGCGGAGCTTCATGAAGAGGAAGAGCGTGACATTGAAAAACAGATCGGATTAAATGAGCAGCGTCTTAAATCAGTTATAAGCATATTAAAGGATCGTGGGGTCAGGAAGGTCATTGATCTGGGATGTGGTGAGGGCCGCTTGCTTAAAGAATTGATGTCTGAGAAGCAGTTCGTCCAGATATCGGGGCTAGACGTAGCTTTTCGATCTCTCCAAATAGCCAAGAAACGCCTTCAACTGGAAAGCTTGGCCCCGAAAGTCAGGGATAGGCTTAAACTAATACACGGTTCGCTTTTATATCGCGACAAAAGATTGGCTGGATATGATGCTGCTGTGGTTATAGAGGTTATAGAACATCTTGACTCGTCGCGTCTGGCGATATTTGAGCGTGTTTTATTTGAATTTGCTAAACCTAGAGCAGTAATCATAACGACGCCTAATATTGAGTATAATGTCAAATTTGGAAAGCTCCCCGCAGGGCAATTTAGGCACAAAGATCACCGGTTTGAATGGACGCGTGAGGAATTTCAAAAATGGGCAAAAGGTGTGGCCGGGAAGTTTGGCTATTCTGTTGATTTTATGCCGATAGGTCCGGAAGACCCTATATTGAGTGCCCCCACGCAAATGGGAGTATTTTCTTTATGAAGATTACTATCCCCGAACTCTCGCTTGTCGTATTGATAGGTTCATCTGGATCCGGTAAGTCTACTTTTGCCAAAATGCATTTTAAGGCAACCGAGATAATCTCTTCCGACTTCTGTCGCGGCCTTGTATCGGATGATGAAAATGAACTTTCCGCGACCAACGATGCATTTGAGGTTTTGAATTTTATTGCAGCTAAAAGGTTAGCGCGCGGGAGGCTTACCGTTATTGACGCAACAAATGTTCAATTCGAAGCCCGCAAACCGTTAGTTGCTTTAGCGAGGCAATATCATTGTTTGCCGGTTGCTATTGTGCTGGATGTTCCCGAGAATACATGCTTTGAAAGGAATCGTAACCGGCCGGAGCGAAGCTTCGGTAAACATGTAATTAAACAGCATGTGTCGCAATTGCGGCGCTCATTACGACATCTCAAACAGGAAGGGTTTCGGCATATTTTTATTTTAGATACGCCGGAAAAGATAGACCAGGCGGTTATTGAACGAACGCCTCTTTGGAACAATAGACGCCATGAGCACGGGCCTTTTGATATTATTGGTGATATTCATGGATGTTTTGATGAATTAGTTGCTCTGCTTGATAAGCTTGGATATGAAGTTAAATTCGAAAAGGATAAAAAAATCACTGTTAAGCATCCTAATGGAAGAAAAGTTATTTTTCTTGGAGACATAGTTGATCGTGGTCCTAAGATTGTTGAAACATTGCGTTTGACTATGAGTATGGTTCAGTCGGGAATAGCATTATGCGTACCGGGGAACCACGACATGAAACTTGTCCGAAAATTCCGAGGGAAAGATGCACAGGTTAAGCACGGTCTTGCAGAAACCCTCATGCAATTAGGGCAAGAGAGCGCCGAGTTTACCGAGAAGGTTATTGATTTCTTGGACAAGCTGGTAAGCCATTATGTATTTGATGACGGAAAGCTGGTTGTAGCCCATGCGGGAATGAAAGAGGAGATGCAGGGACGTGGCTCGGGTAAGGTGAGAGATTTTGCGTTATACGGGGAAACGACAGGCGAGATAGACGAGTTTGGTTTACCTGTTCGATATAACTGGGCTTCGGAATATCGCGGTAATGCGATAGTCGTATATGGGCATACCCCCGTTCCTAAACCTGAATGGTTGAACCATACGATCAATATAGATACTGGATGTGTGTTTGGCGGGACACTAACCGCTTTACGCTATCCTGAGCAGGAATTAGTGTCTGTCCCGTCCGGTGAAATATATTGTAATCCGGTTAAGCCTTTGGATCCAGTGGAAAAAGAAAATCCTGCTCTTACTGCGCAACAAAGACATG
>JAQUMG010000186.1:1370-3827 GCA_028718265.1 Candidatus Omnitrophota bacterium | reverse complement strand
CACCAATTTAATTATATAGCTTTTTTAGGTCAGGCTTGAGAGAAACATGTTTGTGAGCGATAAGACAATAGCTGCAATTAGGGCTATTCCGAATCCTGCAACACTAAAACCGGGTACGATTTTGCCCATTATTATTAAAAGAAGTGCGTTGATAACAAGAGTGAATAATCCTAACGTTAGAATATTTATCGGTAGCGTTAAGAGTACTATTATGGGTTTTACCAATAAGGTTAACAAGCCCCATACAATTGAAATAACAAGTAATGTTTGCCAACCGCTGATTGTAAAGCCTGGCACCAAATAGGCAGTTACGTAAAATGCAACAGCGTTAATCAACAATCGTATAAACATATTTTTATTTTGGAAAAACTCTCAATAATTGACTGCAGTATTCATAATCTTCAAATTCACCGCTTCCCTGGCCCAAGACCTGAGAACATCTATCTTTTTCTTTTTGAAGATTTTCTATTTGTTGTATGCTTGAATTGTATTTAGCTCTTTTAGTCTGGGTGTCTTTGTAATAAAAGTAAAAACCAGCAGACGCTATTAATAAAAACAAGATGAGAAATAATATTATCTTTAACAAAACATTGTTTTTCTTCTTAGCGTTTTCTTTGTTTGGAACAGCATTATCGTTTGTCATAGTTAAATTATACCATTTTAGATTATCAAGAGAAGCGCGTTAACTGTTTTTTATTGCTCCATCCAGACGACGCGCAACATCATCCCAATTGACAATATTCCACCAAGCTTCCACATAATCAGACCGCTTATTGTAATACTGTAAATAATATGCATGTTCCCAAACATCAAGACAAAGAAGAGGAGTTTTTCCTTGTGTTAATGGGTTATCCTGATTTGATGTGCTCATAAGTTTTATTTCTTTATCATCCCAAATCAACCATTCCCATCCGCTTCCGAATATTTTTACAGCAGCCTGTCCGAATTTTTCCCTGAAAGCATTTAAGTCTCCAAACGAGTTTTGAATTTTGCCAAGAAGCGTTCCTGATGGCTCCTGTCCTACACCTTTTTTGGGAGTCATCATCTGCCAAAACAAAGAATGATTATAATGTCCGCCCGCGCTATTGCGAACAGCAGTTTTGATATCATCCGGCAGTTTATCTAAAGATGTAATAATCTCTTCAATTGTTTTGGTTTGCCATTCAGGATTCTTCTCAAGTGCTACATTGAGATTTCTAACATACGTTGCATGATGGGCTGAGTAGTGGAGACGCTGAATATCAGCATTGATATAGGGAGATAAAGCGTCATATTCGTAGGGAAGTTTAGGAAGAGTAAACATAGTTTCAATGTAGCGTAGCTATTTGGGAAAGTCAACCGAGAAGTTAATTTGTTTTATGCCTTAAGTTTCGTTTATTGCGCCAATTCATAAGAAATAAGATCCCAACAAGAAATGCCGGACCGGCAATTGTTATTGCCCAGGATAACATGTACCACTCAAACTTAGAATCTATAGTTAGCATTAGAACATAGAATAATCCTGCAAGAATAAAAACAATTCCTCCGACTATTTCATGCTTCCATGAAATTACTAGGACAATTAATAAAAGAAGTGCAGGAATATTGTGCATAAATAAACCGACAACTATTTGCCATAAGGTTAATCCTGATTGGAAAACATCCAGGGAAAACATCATCAGAAAGAGAACGAACATTATTCCTAATATCCTTGGTGTCCAAAATAACAATTTATTATTCTTTTTCATAAATTTAATTATAGCAGATGAGGTTAGAAACTATTGACTTTGATTATAGGGGTAAATATTTTGACCATTCTGCATTCGGCCCTGTCCTTGTCCTTTTGGGTAAATAATATTTTGATTATTAATTTTTTGATAAAGTCTTCGCATTGGTCCTTGACGAGACCAAGTATCATTAAGTCCTGAATGATCTAATATAAAAGCAGCAAGTATTATTGAAATAATAAATCCAAAAATAATAAACCAGAAGCTTTTCTTGTAAGAAAAATCATATTTTTTCAATAGCCAAATTCCACCTACGATTCCTAAAATCGCAAAGATTGGTATCCACCAAGAGAAGTTAGTTAGCATTAATTGAAGTTTCCATTGTCCCATGGGTCCATGTTGGCGAAGCGAGAATAGCGTTAAGTTTGTTAAGAATATAGCCAAGATACTAAATCCAATAAGTCCTGCCATTGCAAGGAAAGACCCTGCAATAAAATACCAGCGAGGTTTCATGGAAATCTCATTTGATTTCACTTTTGCCATGACGGCTTTTTCTAAATCTATTTTCATTATTTTATGTGTTTTTGACATATTTTCTTCATCAATCCTTTAGCCCTGTTAATGCGTGTGCCTACAGTACCAATAGGGATTCGCAAAATATCACTAATCTCTTCATACGACTTTTCTTCTAAATAGTAAAGAGATAGAGGCTCTTTGTAAATGATGGACATTTTATTGAGACATTTATGTG
>JAQUMG010000186.1:0-1360 GCA_028718265.1 Candidatus Omnitrophota bacterium | reverse complement strand
CTGTTGCCTTTTCTGTTTATTTATTATATTCATTGTTTCGTTGTGAACAATCCTGTAAATCCAGCTGGAAAATTTCTTTTTTATGTTAAAACTATTGAGATTAACATATGCTTTAGTAAAACTTTCCTGAACCGCATCGGCTCCCATAGAACCATCATTTGTGATGTAAGTTGCATATCTTATAAGTTTAGTCTGATACCGTTTGATAATTTCGGCATAGACTTCTTTGTTTTTGGTGCGAACAATTTCCACTATTTTCTCATCTGATAATTTGGATATATCCTTCATAATATGCTAGTTTATTATAGCTGTTTTTACTGAAAACCCCACTTATGGTGTATAAGTGGGGTATCAGCTTGCAAATTGACAGATTAACGATTTGTTCTGCCATATTCCCTGTTTTGACCTGAGCCATTTTGAAGTCCAAGTCCCAATTCAGCTCTTATTTTATTAGCTTCTGCTGTTTTTCCTTGTTCAGCTAGTTTATGAGCTTGAGCAAACTTAGCAAAGTTTTGAGCATTAATAACTTGAGTAACCCTGCCTTTTCCCTGCATTAGATTTTTCCAGGCATTATAGTCATTGTTGTCAAATGCTTTCTCCATTGCTGCATGGCACTCTTGAGTATAGTTAGGACCTTTGACGTTTGGATCACCTTTGTAGGCGAGTGTTGTTTGAGGAGTAATTACTGCTCCTGCGACAATTAGCGTCATTAATCCCAATAGTAATGATGTTTTATTCATATTTTTCACCCCCTTTCGAAATTGTAATTAGCAATTGCTATCTATTAGTAATACAGGTGGGAGACATATTTTCTTTCAAAAGGTTTAATTTGCTCGAACGATGGTATTTTTTTCGAAGAACAGACTGGACAAATTACCTGGAACATCTTGAATTTATCAACAAGGAAGCGAACAGATTTCTACAACTTATAACTCCCACTTTTATCACAAAAAGGAGTATATATAAGATATGGGGATAAATTCCAAGGTCGCTAAAATCCCGTTTTGGATATTCTATTTAGTGCTGGCAGCACTTACTTCGTTTAACTGGATTCGGGTAATTCTTTTTCAAAAAGACTTTGAGGTTTTCCGCACCACTCAGCCATGGGATTACTATTTATCCAATCTTTTCTCTACCACCTTCGGCATCACCCATCAGCAATATTTTCTCTTTGCCTTTCCCGTAGTTTTAATCTGCCTATACCTAATTCCTAAGCTGTTTGGCAAATTAATGAATATGGACAAAAACTCCAATGTTAAAGGCGACAACCATATAGCTGTTATTCTTATTCTCCTTACTGTTCCCTCAATTTTTGGTTCATCCATTACTTTAGGGATTATTCTGATTGTTTTATTTTCAA
>JAQUMG010000185.1 GCA_028718265.1 Candidatus Omnitrophota bacterium | reverse complement strand
TCAAACAACGAGTTGCAGTATTTATTTTCATATCCACAGCGGTTATTCTCCTCATCATATTCTATGCGAGAAGAGCACAGCATGATTACCGTTATGCGCGGACGGGATTAATATTGATACTGGCAGGGACAATAGGAAACCTCATAGATAGAGTCAGGATGGGATATGTAGTGGATTTCCTTGATTTTAGAATCTGGCCTGTTTTCAATTTCGCGGATATGTTCATATCACTGGGCGGGCTGTTTTTAATATGCCACATTTTATCATTAGGAAACAGCAAATCAGGCAATAACATATTTTAAAAAGGTAATATGCACCCGGTATTGTTAAAATTTGGTAATTTTACAATTTATTCTTACGGATTCATGGTTGCGCTGGGTTTTTTAGCCGCTGTATATCTTACCTGCGCGGCAGCAAAAAGAAAAGGCATCCCGCCCGATAAGATGTTTGACGTATATCTTTACGCCATGATATTCGGCATTCTCGGGGCCAGATTATTACACGTAATTTTAGAAATCGGATATTATTCGAAGCATCCCCTGGATATAATTATGATAAACCACGGCGGACTTGCTTTTCAGGGCGGCCTTCTCGCCGGTATTATTGCCGCTTGGCTCGCCATAAAGAAATTGGGCCTGCCCTTATTAAAAACCGCCGATATGATGATCCCCTATGTTGCTTTAGCGCAGTGTATAGGCAGAATCGGCTGCTTCTTGAACGGATGTTGTTACGGCGTACCGTCAAATTCATTTATCGCTGTCTATTCACCGGAATATTGCCTTCCCTTACATCCGACACAGCTTTACCTCTCGGCATATTTTTTAATCATGTTCATCGTCCTGAAAAAGCGCTGCGAAAATAAAAAAATCGACGGTATAGTTTTCGCATGGTATCTATTGATGTTCTCGGTAGGGAGTTTTTTTATAGATTTTCTGAGAGGCGACCTTGCGGCCGTATTTTTTAACTTGAAAGTATCGCAGTTGATTTCCGCGGCGATATTTTTCGTTTCTTTAACCATATTCGGTATTTTAAAATGGAAAACTACACATTCACGGTAGACGACGGAAATAACGGTTTAAGGCTTGATAAGTATCTGGTAGAGCGTTTTCCGAAAACCATATCCAGAACGCATATCCAGCGGCTTATAAATGATAAGAAAGTATTGGTGAACGGCACACCCAGAAAGAGCCATTACAGGCTGGAGGGCGGCGATTTCATTGAAGTCGAGATGGCGAAACCGCGTAAGATCGATATAAAGTCGGAAGACATCCCGTTAAAGATTATTTACGAAGATGACAGATTGATAATAGTCGATAAGCCCGCAGGAATGGTGGTTCATCCGGCGCCGGGGAATTATTCCGGGACGCTTGTCAATGCGCTCTTGCATCACACCGGCAAACTTTCGCCGTCGGCCGAGCTGAAACCGGGGATTGTGCATCGGCTGGATAAAGATACGTCCGGCCTGATAATAGTGGCTAAAGACGAGGCAGCGCATTCTTTCCTGGCCAGGCAATTCAATAAAAGGACGACCGACAAACGGTACATAACCATTGTCGAGGGCGTGGTAGAGCTGGATAACGGCATAGTATCTGAGCCGATAGGCCGCCATCAGCGCGACAGAAAAAAGATGTCGGTCAGATTTTCGGAATCAAGAGACGCGGTAACGAAATATAAAGTTTTGGAACGCTTTAAAGCACACACTCTTTTGGAGATAAAGCCGGAAACGGGAAGGACTCATCAGATAAGAGTACACATGGCTTATATCGGCCATCCGGTAGTCGGTGACATAACTTACGGCGCGAAAAAGGACGACGGCCTTATAAAACGCCAGGCACTGCACGCCGCGAGCATCGCTTTTATGCATCCTACGACCAGGGAACAAAAAAAGTTTGAGTCAAAATTGCCGGAAGACATGAAAGCGCTGATTAAAAAATTACGATCTAATTGATTTGCATTTTCTGAAACATATGGTATAATTATATAAATGCGAATCAGTAAAACTAATTTTATTAAAGGGGACTTATGATTAAAGATATAAAAACATTGGGAGTGCTGATAATTGCTGCCATATTTTTATTGACTACCGTTGCGTTATTCATGATGCTGAATAACGAGAAAGGCGCCAAGGCGGCGCTTCAGAACAATTTGACCGACGTGATGAAGGAGAAAAAGAAGCTGTCTCTCGAGCTCGACGAGGTTAAAACCATAAAAAGCGATTTAGAGATGAAGCTGAGTGCTCTGGAGGCTCAGGCCAAAATGTTAGGCGACAGTTACGAAAAAGAGAAAGCGCAGAACGAAAGCATTAATCTCGAACTTACGAAGAAAGCGACCGAGATCAGCACCATCAAGAGCCAGCTTGATGCTGCTGTCAATGAAAAAAAAGACCTCCAGTCAATGCTTGACGAAGAAAAAATTAAATACAATCAGCTCAAAGACCGCGTTGATAAGCTCGCCGCAGTCAAGAATGAACTGGAAAAGAAAATAAAAGATGTTATTGATAAGCAGGGCGTCGAACTTGAACGCATAGTCGTGAAAGAAGAGGGTGAGCTTGAGGGTAAGGTCCTGGTAGTAAATAAGGAATATAACTTTATAGTTACTGACATAGGCTCGGATGATCAAGTCGCACTGGGAGACATTCTGACGGTATTTAGAGATGGAAAGTACGTAGGAGAAGGGCAGATAGAAAAAATTTACGATACAATGTCCGCTTCTACAATAGTAAAAGAAACTAAGCCCGGGGCTATTCAGGTAAATGACAGGGCAGTGGTAAGACCCAAATAAAAGCGTAAACTTAATAGTGCTTAAGATGGGCCGGGTGAAATTAAATAGCCCGGCCCTTTTGATGAGCACATAACTGGGGACACCCTCTGTCGAATAATGCAAGTGACTTTTAAGGAGAGTGTCCCCACTAAGTGATAAATATGCAACAAAAGATAAAACCCATAAAGAGGATCGAAGGCGAAATAAATACGCCCGGCGACAAATCGATATCGCATCGGGCAGTTATGTTCGGGGCTATTAGCGACGGCGAGACAAATGTAAGAAATTTTCTTATGGCCGAGGATTGCATTGCTACAATTAGCGCCTTCAAAAGCATGGGCGTGCCGATAACCGTTGGTGACGCGGTTAAAATTAAAGGCTCCGGGTTAAACGGACTCGGGAAACCGAAGGGCGGACTTTATCTGGGAAACTCCGGCACATCTATGCGCTTATTACTCGGCATACTTGCCGGTCAGAATTTTGAAACGGTTTTGTCGGGAGACGAATCATTGAGCAGCCGCCCGATGAAGAGGGTTACCGTACCGTTGCGCAAAATGGGAGCGGATATAGAAGGTAAGGACGATGCGAATTTTGCGCCATTAAGGATCCGCGGAGGCGCACTTAAGGCCATAACCTACGATTCTCCGGTAGCAAGCGCACAGGTAAAATCCGCAATATTACTCGCAGGACTTTACGCGAAAGGTACTACCCGGGTTTCCGAGCCGCTCAAATCGCGGGATCATACTGAGCGTATGCTCAAACTTTTGGGTGCTGATATTGCTGTTGAGGGGCTTAAAATTTCAATAAATGGAACAAGCATCCTGAAAGCAAGGGATATGGAAATACCCGGCGATATCTCCAGTGCCGCATTCTTCATGGTAGCGGCTTTATTGCTGGATGGTTCCAGGATAACCATTAAGCGTGCGGGTGTTAATGAGACGCGGACCGGCATAATCGACATACTAAAGAAGATGGGCGGCAAGATAGAGGTAAAGCGAATAAAGGATGACTGGGAACCCATAGCGGATATTACGGTTTCATCGAGCAACCTTAAGTCGGTGACAATCGAG
>JAQUMG010000184.1 GCA_028718265.1 Candidatus Omnitrophota bacterium | reverse complement strand
TGTTAAAATCCTCCTTCAAGATTCATATGACAAGTATACATTACGAAAAAAGAAATCGTCAATAGATTAACCGAATTATTTCTTTCGTTTTGATACTTCCATTATTGAATACCAATGCCACCGGCACGGCAACCGACCATGGCTCCACTATAGCAACAGTAAGATAGAATAATTCTGTAGATTGATGAAATATGAATTGTAGTTTAAAACGGCAAAATTAGGAAAATTAGAACCCATTATCCATGGTCGTGAAGTCATTTCGAAATATTATATATTTTCTGGTAGCGAAATTCGTTACGAATACTAATATAGTGGATGCAAGTTTTGATGCCAAGTAATATAATTTTAGGATTTCGGTAAAAAATTGAATACAATAATGATTTAAAAGCAGGCCTATAATCCCGGTCAAAAAGAATAAAAACGCTTCTAATCGCTTATTCGAGAAGGAATTTCGATCAAATACCCATGCAATATTTAGGAAGTAGCTTACTGCCAATCCCGACAAAAAAGCTATAGACGCAGATGTTAAATAATATAATTTAAATACCTGCACAAGAGTAGCCAAGACGGCATAATCAATAGCGCAAGCTACTGAACCGGATAATATATAGCGGAATATCTGGAAGGAAAATATACCGTCTGATGGAAAATTCAAAACCTTACTTTTCATAATTTCTCTATCAATATTTTGACTTTTTCAGAATTAATACCGCCCTCTAAACCTGTATATCCAATCCATTCATATTTCGGTTCAACTGAACACCATCCGTAAGATTTTGGTAAAAAAGCCTTAACAAAATTAAACATTCCAAGCTCGGGGTCGATGCACAATCTATATGCTTCTATTTTTTGACCATTTACTTCTACGATCTCTTTCCCCGCGCGCGTAAGTTCGATATTGTAAACATTTGGTTCTTCACTCACCATCTGCAACGCTTCGCTCATTTTTCCGCTTTCTAGAAACTTCTGCGCATAAAGCGCCAGGGAAAGGCGTGTTATTACATTTTTATTAAACCTAAATTTTTTTGAACGGTAAATGTTTTTGTCAAACTCCTCATGAGAACAAACGCCGATATTGTTAGCCAGGTCGAATTCTTGCTTCTCGCGCCTGATCATTTTTCCGTCTGAATCAAAAACTCGCTTGTCAAGGCTGATAGGCCTTATATTGTTTTCAGTACGCTTGAACTTCAATTCGGCTATCCATGATACAAAGCCGTCAAAAGAAGAGTAAATACCTTGCGCCTTTTCGGTCATTAGATATATACCCGGGGTAATATTCTTAATCTGGGATTCGGCCCGCCACCTGCTGGTTCCTTTCATATCGCTGGCTACATAGTTTATATTTACAGTTTCTTCAGCCCCAAGCGCTACGCTTGTGCACGCAAGGAACAAAATACATAATAAGCACATCAGCGGTTTCTTCATAAATGAGCTACTGTTTTTACTTCGTAGGTAATCCGACGGCTAGTTTTGCTGTTTCCTAAAACGTCCAAAAGCGACTGCCTAACCCTATCTGAGGCCGCCAAACAAAATTCCCGTTTGCTTAAATTATATATATCGTCAAAACTAACCGGGGGCAATATAGTTACCTTTACTTTCCCAGGGGCGATAAGATGGCTGCCTTTCTTCTGAATGCCAATACTCCCGTCTATGGCCACAGGAACCACTCTTACCCGAGCATCCTGCAAGAAAGCAAAACTTAAAGATTTAAATTTTTGTAAATATCCGGCGTTGGAACGCGTACCTTCCGGATATATAACAATCGAATTGCCGGATTTTATTAATTCGACTATCTTCTTGTATGTCTTTATCGATTTTATCGTGCTGCATCTTTCTATGGGTACGTATCTTTGTATCCTCATGTATGTCCCGAAAACGGGAAAATCAAACAGCTCCTTTTTCGCCAGGAATAAATACAGTCCTGGTATTGCCATAAACATAATAGGCCAGTCCAAATCACTCTGGTGATTGGCCATATATACGACAGTCTCGCCTTTAGGTAGATTTTCCTGGCCGTTGATTTCTAATTTTATACCGCCCACTCTCATAAGCGCCCAAGCCCAAAAAACCTCTGCCTTTCTGTACATTCTTCTGTTGCCGCGCCAAATGATCGAATCAAAAACAATGCCTAAAAGCATAATCGAAATCCAAACCGTCCACCATATTATAGAATGCGCTATTTTAATCGACTTTTTCAACATAACTTTATCCGATAGCTGACATTTTTAAATCTATAACCATTTTCCTAAGCTCATTTCCTAAATTTAAAGACGTTTTTTTATCTAGAATAGCGTATCTATCAAAATAAACCGGCTTTCCGATATTCACCATTACTTCCCTTGGCCGCAATTTCCATGCACCTTTGGGCAGCGCGTCAAAGGTCCCGTCAATCGATATAGGTACTACCGGCTTCTTGCTGGATTGAATAATAATCGAGGCCCCTCTGCTGAATTCACCTACACTGCCATCCCTTGTTAGTTTGCCCTCGGGGAAAATAACAAACGTTTCATTTTTCTCAAGCAAGTCTACTATCATGCGGATAGCCTTTGTAGACCTTTTTCTGTCCTTGCGGTCCAATGATATAAAACCGGCCTGTTTAATATAATGCCCGGCGATCGGTATCTTAAACAGTTTTCTCATTGTAACAAACCTGAATGGATCGGGGAGTATTTTCAACAAGATGAATATATCAAGATAACTCTGGTGGTTTGGCGTAAAGATAACCGCGGTGTTTGACGGAATATTTTCCAGACCTGAAACCTTAACCTTCACCAGTGCAGCATCAGCCAGGAACGACCCCCACATCTTCACTCCGCGTCTGTAGAGATCCCCCTTCCTTTCATCTTTTATGAATAGCGCCAACATATAAGAAACGGTGGCTATAACAATGGTGTAAAATAATATTAGAACCCAGAATACAATACTGTGAATGTGATTAAATATCCTCGTCAATTTATTTCTTCTCTCTTCTTGATTCCCATGCGGCAGACGATGCGATCGGAGCAGAGATGAATTCCTACATATAACACCGCCGTAACTAGAGCGATCTTTATAGAAGGAACATATGTAATAGAACTAAATAACATCGCCCCTGCTATCCAATCAAGCTGGTCCCACGGGAACCAGGGCTTGCCGGGTGAAATATCAAGCCTCCGTTTTATAAAACTTTTTGCAAGATCGCCTGTAAGGGCACCGCCGCCCATAAGGGCTCCCAATATAACAAAATTGATCTTTTCGTAATCGATGAAAGTATTAGTTTTAAAAAAGTTCATATTAAAAAATAAAAAGGCCTGAATTCCGGCTGTAAAGATCCCTGTCGCAATTCCAACCAATAAGCCTCTCCATGTCTTGTTCCTTCCAAATATTTCTTTGCCATGCCAACGGATACCAGAATCTACCGGAATAGCAATCTTAGCCAAACCGATTTTAAATATCTTAGGCAACCATAAACGGTTACCGCAAGATGCGGCATGATTGCCGAGAGCGGCGGGCAGCAGGTACCAAAAACATAGAAAAACAAATTTAATCATGAGTCCGCGAGAGTTGTTTATTTATGTGCACTATCCTCTGGAATACCGTAAAATGAGTTAGTACGGAAATTATTAAAAGTCCCCAAAATACCTGTCTAAAACAAAAAGCTGCCCCGAGTGTGGCTATCCTTACAGCACGAGGCATAACCCCAACTTCGCATGCCAGGCCTAATGATTCCGCCTTTGCCCTTACGTAACTCACAATCAAAGAACCTGTCATGGCTGCTACAGTCAGGATTACGTAAAGCGAATTCGATGATCTTGAAAAATACGCTAATATCCCAATATATATAACGGAGTC
>JAQUMG010000183.1 GCA_028718265.1 Candidatus Omnitrophota bacterium | reverse complement strand
CGGCTTCAATGCTTCAAACAGGGGTATCGCTCGACTTGCATGCCTAATCTACGCCGCCAGCGTTCACTCTGAGCCAGGATCAAACTCTCCGAAATAAATTTCAAAGAATTATATATGATGGCTCTAGTGATTTATTTATATTACTTACCTCATGAAATTGACCCTAGTGATCCCCGCTTGAGAATCACTATGGCCTCGCTTGGCTATTCAATTATCAAAGAGCGTGTGTTTGCCACCTTTTATGGCAAAAAAAAGACGCTCCGACACGAAGTCGGAGCGTCAAAATTTACACTGCACGACGCCCATCTCGTCGGTTAACTAACTACATAAATTTATCAAAACCTCTATTTGTCTTTTTCATAGACCCCTTATTCAGAGGGAATATTAAGTTTACAACAAATTAATATTTTGTCAAGTATTTTTTACTATTTTTTTTAGAACAAAACCGCGTGTATTTATTGGGGTTAATAGAAAAGATACCCCACCCTCATTTTAAGGGCTTTTTTATCTTCTCTTCTACTGAATTCAGGCGTTCCTCAAGCTGACGGTTATGAAGCTTGAGCACCTCAATCTGTTTTTGCTGGCTCTTTATCTGCTCTTGCTGGCTCTTTATCTGCTCTTGCTGGCTCTTTACTTTACCGGATAAGGCCTTAACCCCTGCCAGTGAGACTCCGGCAGTATCAATGGTAGCCAGATGGTCTTCGGCATCTCCTGTCTTAAAAAGATGGTAAAAATCTTCGGCTACCGGGCCGATATGGGTGATTTTTTTGCCTTCGGATTTAAAGTTCCAACGGGTAATATCCAATTGGTTGATCTTGTTGAGCAGGTCATCCGGGTTAAGCTGGGTGAAGTTTTCTTTTAATTTACGGCTGGAAGAGCCTACCCAGGTACCGCTGTTATTCCACAATATTATTCCCGGTGCTAAGTTCCAAGAAGCAGTGCCGGTGCTACTGGCATACCAACGAGCGCCGTTAGCAGTATCCAAAACAAAAAGCTGGTTATAGGCATTATCGTTCGCTTGAATCCAAGTACCGTTATAATAAATACCTGATGACAGATAAGTAACACCTCCTGAGTAAGGCAGAATGCTGAAAACATTTGCATATCCATCGTTCTTGAATAACGCAGCTCCGTATGGACCACTTCGGCCAAGCACTGTTAACTTTAATGGCGCGCTGGTCGTGCCGATGCCGACGTTGCGTTCCTTTGTAAGAGTCATTACTACCTGATTTGCGGCTGTTGGAGCTACGCTGTTATTATCCCCCACAGAGATATCAAAATTACCCCAGGCTGACACATCATCATGGCCTAACCTCCAAAACCTGCTATCTGCGAAATCAGATCTGCCCTGGAGACTTATTCTTTTAGTACCACCGAGATGAAAAGTAGCCCGGTCGTCTGGCATGTTTGTCGTTCCTATCCCTACATTCCCCTCTACCACCAGGTCAGCCAGGTAATCTATTAAGCCTCCGTCTCCGTTTATCTCTTCCCAGGGGACTTCAGCGCCATCAAAATAAGTATCTCCTATGGCTATACGCTTAGCGCGCATTTCCCTATAGACGCCGTAAGGAGAAGGATAGTAGGTGGTGATGGTTATAGTTTCTTCGGCAAGGCTGATACCGGGGAAGATCAAGAGAAAAAGAAGAAAGATTACAGGAAAATAACAAAACTGCTTTAATTTGAACATTGCGCACCCCCTTAGAGCCTGTCCACAATCCTTAAAAAGGCTTCTACTACCTTAGGATCAAACTGCGTGCCGCTGTTTTTTGTAATCTCTTCTATAGCCGCTTCCTTGGTCAGAGGGATTTTTCTGTAAGAACGCGCCGAACGCATGGCTTCGTAGGCATCGGCAAGATGGATGATCCGCGCGCCTATGGGGATGTCATCACCCTTACCGCCTACGGGATAGCCTGTGCCGTTATAATGTTCGTGATGCTGCCTGACCAGCTCAATTACTTCATTCAAAAAAGTCAGCGGCTCTAAGATCTGGACAGCGATCTGCGGATGCCGGCGGATCTGTTTCCATTCCTCATCCGTCAAGGCTGAGGTCTTACCCAATATACAATCCTCCACGCCTATCTTGCCTAAATCATGCAGTTCGCAGGCCTGGCGGATAGTTTCAACATCTTTAGCTGAAAGCCCCATTTCTGAAGCGATGATCACGGCGATCCTGGCGACATTTTCAGAGTGGCTGTGAGTATAATGGTCGCGCGCGTCTATTGCCTGCGCCAAAACTTTGATCGTGCGCATGTAGGTAGAGCGCAGATCTTCATAAAGACGGGTGAGGTTTTTAGTGGAATCCTCTATCCTTTTGGCTAAAAGGCTATTCTGTTTTTCCAGCGCCAAGTTACTCTCTTTTAACCCCTGGCTAAGCCGGCGGTTAACCGACATCAGTGTATGCATATCTATGCCCTTACGCACCAGGAAAAATAATTTATCCAGGTTTATCGGCTTGGCTATAACATCATAAACCCCCAGGCTAAACAGGTATTCCACCACCTCCTGCTTATATTCATCCAGCAGGGCGATGATCACGCAATCCGGGTCAGCAGCTTTAAGTTCCCTGACCAGATCCAGAGGGTTGGAATCCGGCAGTTTTGCCCGGGTAATAATTATATCAAAGCCGTTTTCTTTAAAACTAGCCAGGCCTTTCTGGGCAGTCGGCTCAATAGACACAAAATAGCCGCCGTCAACCATCAATTTTTCGATCAAATATCTGGATAATTCATTGTCATCGCAGATAAATAAAATTTTGTTGTTTCCCGGCATTATTTCTCCTCGTTGTCAGGCTAAATTATACTGCTGAACCTACTGTCTGGCAATAATTTTATCAAATACAACAAGTAATGTTCCCTTGATTATTTTTGGAGAACAAGAGGGTAGGCTTTTTATCGGAAATGAGTTTTATCTCCTCTGGGCAATTATCCTAAAAATCTTTGAAACATAGCGTTGAGTTTCCGGTTGTTACTATCGCTACTCCACCTGAAGTACAACCAACACCGCCAGTAGTAGCATAAATTTGTGAATCTTCTGTAACTCCATCTGTTGAAAAAATGAGGCTATGGCCTTTTATTATACCTGCTACACTTAATGTTCTACCTGGGTTCGTTGTCCCGATGCCGACGTTGCCGGAAGCATTGATTCTGACTTTCTCATTTGAAGCATTGAGCCCGCCTGTGTAAAAAATAATTGGCGCAGAGCCTTCTGTTCCCATAACAAGAGCACTTAGCCCATTCTGAGCAGAAACAAACCCGTTATCTGTTAATATTGTAGCCGCAACATAACTGGGGCCACCTGCTCCAACATTAAGGCCTATACCATCGCTGGTACGCGATCTCCAAAAAGCTAATCCATTTGCGTTTGTATTCTGCACTAAGGCTGAAATATTACCAGCTGCGTCAGATGCGCCGTATACATGGAGCTTATAACTAGGCACCGTCGTCCCTATCCCCACATTGCCTTCTACCACCAGGTCAGCCAGGTAATCTATATCTCCTCCGTCTGCGTCTGCTTCTTCCCAGGGCATATCAGCAGCGTCATAATAAGTATCGCCTATGGCTATGCGCTTGGCGCGCATCTCCCTATAGACGCCGTAAGGAGAAGGATAGTAGGTGGTAATGGTTATGGTTTCTTCGGCGAAAACTAAGGAGTTAAAGGTTAAGGCTAAAAGTAAACCTAAGACAAAAAATGTAGGGGGGTATAAAAATTTCACTAATTTAGGCATGGATATACCTCCTTTTTTATTTAAAATTATACCATTGTAAAAATCAGGGTCAATTCATTTTATCAAATTCGGCCAGTAACTTTTCCTTAGCCACTCCCGTATCAATAAAATCCC
>JAQUMG010000182.1 GCA_028718265.1 Candidatus Omnitrophota bacterium | reverse complement strand
TCTTTTACTTTCTTCTTATTCTTTTCTATCTGGGCGAGATCCTGCGGGGTAGCTTCTCTTACGATTTTGCGCAGCGGCTCTTCTACCACTTCCGCATCGAGTATTATTTCCGGCTCGGCGACAACCACGCCGTAATCAATGCCTCTGTCCGCCTGTACTATTACGCAGGTATTGACGGCAGGCCTCAATCCCGATGTGGAAAAATATGAAACTTTACCGGCTTCCCGTAATCTGACTTGCATTACTTCGTACATTATGCACCTATTTCAATATGGCGCTGAGCGCCAGTTTCGGATTTACATTATTCTCTATCTGGTTTTTAGCCTTTAACACATTTTCTAATGCCGTTAAAAGCTCATTCACTTCCGACAGCTTCTCTTCTTTTTTAATATCGTCAAATCTGTCTGAATTTACTACCAGCGTTTTGTCGTGCGTCATTTTATACACCAATATATCTCTGTACCAGCCGGCCAGCAGCAAAAGATCACCGGGGAGACGTTCCCGGTCGTCCGAATTAAAATTTTCTACAAATTTACCGTCACAAAATTTTTTAAGCACTTTATCCCTGTTTGCGCCGTATTCCGCGGTAAAGGTTTTGGCCGTATCTTCCGCGCTGAGAGGTTTTACTCTTATTATCTGGCAACGGGATGCTATGGTAGGCGGTAAATCGCCGGGCCTTTCCGTAATAAGCACCACCACGGAATTTGCGGGAGGTTCTTCAAGAGTCTTTAAAAACGAATTTGCTGCGGCGGTATTCATCAGCTGAGCATCTTCAATTATAAATACTTTATACCTGCCCTCATACGGTTTAAGAATTATTTCGTTTTCAATCCCTCTTATTTGCTCAATGATTATATCGCCGCCTTTACCGCCGTAAGTCAGCGATTTTACGTCGGGATGTATCCCTTTATCTATCTTTGCGCACGAAGCGCACTTATCGCACGGAAAGTTTTCCGGATCGGTACAGTTCAGTGCCTTTGCGAAATTTTTAGCCAGAACCGAACGGCTGCTGTTTCGCGGGCCTGCGAATATATAAGCATGCGCTATCCTGTTATTTTTTATGGCGCTTTTTATGTACCGGATCGCCGCTGCCTGTCCTTTTATGTCATTAAATGACATTCATGACCTCTCTGACAATAAGTTCGTGCGTCGTGTCGATATCTTTTTGCGTCTTTATTATCTTTATGCGCGACGGTTCGGTTTTGGCAAGCGTTAAATAACCCCTACGCACCGCATTATGATACGCCAGCGACTTTCTTTCCATGCGGTCCCTGCCTGAAAATTTCTTTTTGCCGCCGGCCCGCTTCAATCCTTCCTTCACGTCGATATCTAAAAGTACGGTAATGTCAGGTTTTATCCCCTGCCTGGCGTATTCATCGATAGCCCTTACCTTCCTTAAATCCTGCTTGCCCGCAAACCCCTGATACGCCAGCGTTGCGTCACTGAATCTGTCGCATATGACCACGCGGCCTTTTTCCAGAGCGGGTATTATGATTTTTTCGACCAGGACGGCTCTTGAGGCTTCAAAAAGTAATGTCTCTGCAACAGTGCTAAGGCCCTTGTTTTTCGGGTCAAGCAATATGTTCCTTATCTTTTCGCTTATAGGTATGCCGCCGGGCTCACGCGTCAGAAGGCAATCATACCCCCTGCCCCGCAGATAATTATAAAGGAGAGCGGCCTGCGTTGTCTTTCCGCACCCTTCCGGGCCTTCCAGTGTTATAAATATTCCTTTTTTCTTCATTCTGATCACCGGGTAAATTGCAGGATAGATATGCACGGTAAACGGTAGAGAAATATCAATATTAACCCTTGATGCCGCTCAACTTTATACCTTCGACAAAGAAGCGCTGGTTAAAAACAAACACCAGGATCACCGGAATGGTAACCAGGAGCGATCCGGCCATAAGCAGGCTCCAGTCCGGCTGAGTGTATTGATATACCTCCTGAAAATACGCCAGGCCTATAGGCAGCGTCTTTTTCTCCACCGATTCGGTCACAAGCAAGGGCCACATAAAATTATTCCATGACGCCATAAACGTAAAAGTGGTCAAAGTGGCCAGAATGGGTTTTGAAAGCGGCAGGATTATCTTCCAGAATATCCCGAACAGGCTGCATCCGTCTATTCTTGCCGCGTCTTCGAGATCCCTGGGTATGCCCATAAAAAATTGGCGCAGCATAAAAGTCCCGTACGCGCTGAACATGGCCGGTATTATCAGCGCTTTGTATGAATCTATCCACCGGAAGTGTACCATCAGTATATATACCGGCACAAGCGTAACAGAACCGGGTATCATCATAGTAGCTAAATACGAAAAAAATAATTTGTCCCTGCTCGGAAATGTCAGCCGCGCAAAAGCGTACGCCGCAAAAGCGCTGGTCATTACCTGCCCCAGGGTAACGGCAAGAGCTACAAATATGCTATTAAGATAAAATTTCGCAAAAGGAACAACCGACCATACTTTAAGATAACTCGCCCAAACAACCGGGTCGGGTATCCATTTCGGCGGAAACGCGTATACGGCCTGCGGTTCTTTCAGCGACGTTGAGATCATCCATAAAAACGGCAGCATCATCGTAATGCCGGTTAATGTCAAGAAGACGTAAGTCACGGCCTTAAACGTAATTTCCCGCCGCGTCTTAATCTGCCTGGATTCAAGAAGCGCTTTTGATATCTCGTCTGTTTCCGCTTTTTTCATCATATCTCCGGATTTAATACTGAACTAACTTTCCTCCGAAACGCCAATTGATAATCGTGATTATGAATATAATGATAAACAGGAACCACGCTATGCTTGCCGCGTAACCGACGTGGTGCCATTCATAAAGATTATTATATATGTAGTACTCCAAAGTTGTCGTCGCGCCGTTCGGGCCTCCGCGCGTCATTATGTATGCCTGTTCAAATCCTCCCTGAAAACCCCATATGACGCCCATTATGGTTATGAAAAAAGTAGTGGGGCTGATCATAGGCCATGTGACGGACCAGAATTTCTGCCATGAATTCGCGCCGTCGATCTCGGCTGCCTCATAATAGTCCTTGGGGATATTCTGAAGTGCGGCAAGGTAAAGGATGGTGTTGTACCCGCCTATAGCGACCCACAGGCTCATGATCATCAGCGATGGCTTTGCCCACTTTACGGACGAAAGCCACAGAGGGCCCTGCCAGTCATAACCAAACATACTGCCTATATTCATTATCATGCTGTTAAGAAGTCCGAAGTTCGGGTTATATATCCATTGCCATAAAAGACATATAGCCACACCATTTGATATCGTCGGTAAAAAGTAGATGGTCCTGAAAACCGTTATGCCCTTCAGCTTCTGATTCATTATGATTGCAAGAGCCAGCGAAGAAAATATCTGAATCGGTATTACCATCATAAGAAAAAGTGTATTGCCGGCGAATTGCCAGAATTTCGGATCATTTGCTGCCATTACTCCATCCTGGCAATGAAATCCCAATAACTTTATGAAGTTGGCAAAGCCTATAAAATGAGCCGACAGCACTTTGGGCCACGGGACGAGTTGCGCGTCCATAAAACTCAAAAACAGGGATGCCAATACCGGCAGCGACGTAAATATGAGAAATCCCAGAAAATTCGGCAGAAGAAACAGATAGGCCGTTGCCGCCTCTATGTGTTTGGCTTTCATATTCCTCACCTGACCCTCCATTTAGGGCCTTGTTTTGTATCCTCTACTATGACCCCTTTTTTCTCGCGGTCTTTTCGTATATCATCGGCCAATTTATAGTCCTTTTTCCTGCGGGCTGTTTCACGGGCTTCCATTTTTTCCGCTATCATCTTTTTCATGTTACCGGAGATATCTTTTTTCATAAAATTAAGCCCCAATACTTTCGCCATCTCTTTTACTTGGGAAACCAGTTCATTTAAAAAAGCGGCC
>JAQUMG010000181.1 GCA_028718265.1 Candidatus Omnitrophota bacterium | reverse complement strand
CGAAGCTGAGTTTACGGCCGGAGGTATCGACGTCGGCGAAATCAATGAATCAACACTAGAATCAAAATTGAGAAGCGGGCTTTATTTTGCCGGCGAGATTTTAGACGTTAACGGCAAAAGAGGCGGATATAATCTGGCCTGGGCATGGGCATCGGGTTTTGTCGCCGGACTTACGGAATAGGAAAGCATGATCTACAACACGAACCACATAACGGAACATGATGTATACCTTTTTAAGCAGGGAAACCATTTCCGGCTTCATGAAAAACTGGGTGCTCATCTAATTACGGTTGAGGGCGAATTCGGCACCCACTTTGCTACCTGGGCTCCAAACGCTGTAAGTGTATCAGTCATAGGCACTTTCAATGAATGGGACCCTAAAAGCCACCCGCTTAAAGCGCGGGAAGACGGATCCGGTATATGGGAAGGCTTTATACCGGGAGTAAATAAAGGCACCCTCTACAAATATCATATCATTTCGAGATGCGATAATTACAAAGTGAATAAAGCTGATCCGTTTGCTTTTTATTGTGAAGTGCCGCCAAAGACAGCTTCTGTCGTATGGGATCCGCAATACGAATGGAATGATAAAAAGTGGATGGACGAGCGGCAAAAATATAATGCCCACGACAAGCCTTTGGCGATTTATGAAGTTCACCTGGGCTCGTGGCGGCGCGTGGCTGAAGATAATAACCGGTTCCTTACCTATAGAGAGCTGGCAGGGCCGCTTACCGAATACATAACAGACATGGGATTTACCCATGTTGAATTTATGCCCGTAATGGAACATCCGTTTGACCTTTCATGGGGATATCAGTCGACGGGCTATTTTGCGCCCACGAGCAGGTTCGGCGAGCCGGAAGATTTTATGTACCTGGTGGATTATCTTCATCAGAAGGGGATAGGGGTAATATTGGACTGGGTGCCGTCACACTTTCCCGGGGACGAGCACGGGTTAGTCTATTATGACGGTACGCATTTGTACGAACACGCTGATATGCGGAAAGGATTTCATCCCGACTGGAAGAGCTTTATTTTCAATTACGACAGGCACGAAGTAAAGGAATTCCTGATAAGCAGCGCGCTTTACTGGCTGGATAAATATCACGCAGACGGGCTTCGCGTCGACGCTGTGGCGTCGATGCTGTACCTTGATTATTCGCGTAAAGAAGGGGAGTGGATCCCGAATAAATACGGCGGAAGAGAAAATCTGGAAGCCATTGCGTTTCTGAGGCAATTGAACGAGGTATTGTATGGCGAGCATCCGGACATTCAGATGATAGCCGAGGATTCTACCGCATGGCCCATGGTTTCAAGGCCAGCCAGCGTAGGCGGGCTCGGATTCGGCATGAAGTGGAATATGGGATGGATGCACGATACACTGGTATATTTCTCTACGGATCCGGTCCACCGCAAATATAACCACAACCAGATCACCTTCAGCATATGGTACGCGTTTTCGGAAAACTTCCTGCTCCCGTTTTCGCATGACGAAGTAGTACACGGAAAAGGCTCTCTTATAAACAAAATGCCGGGAGATGATTGGCAGAAATTTGCCAACCTAAGGCTTTTGTTCGGTTACATGTACGGCCATCCGGGTAAAAAGCTTTTATTTATGGGTGACGAATTTGCGCAGAGAAAAGAATGGAACAATTACGAAAGCCTGGAGTGGACGCTTCTGCAATATGCTCCGCATCAGGGTATCCAGAAATGGCTGCGCGATCTGAACGGTCTTTATAAAGGAGAGCCGGCTCTGCACAAAAGGGATTTCGAATCGCAGGGATTTGAGTGGGTCGATTTTCATGACTGGGAAAAAAGCGTAATAAGTTTTACAAGAAAAGGCCACACTCATAACGATACCATTCTTGTAGTTTGTAATTTTACTCCGATCCCACGCTATAATTACAAAGTGAATGTCCCGCAAAACGGCGTGTGGCAGGAGTTATTAAACAGCGATGCCAAGGAATACGGCGGAAGCGGTGTCGGTAATTTTGGAGGTATCGTAGCGATACCTTCCTCGTTTCAGGATAAGTACTACTCTCTTTCGCTTGCCTTGCCGCCTTTGGGGGTGCTGTTTTTTAAGCATAAAGAAGATGAAAAAACAGCCTCAATGTAAAGTATAAAAAAGTTGGTTTTAGTCTCTTGACACCCTTATATATATATGGTATACTAAAGTGGGCTCGAAAAAGGGCGTTTTTGTTTCGGCGATATTAAAATGTTTTAAAAAGATATACCTGCTTTAGTGTTTCACCGGACCACGGGGCATTAATGATCATGGTAAAGCAGAAAAAAAACGGAAAACAGCGATTGGAAACAATAGCAATCGGATTTTTTTTGGTCCATATTAAAGGAGATTTAAAATCCTTTTTTCAAAAATTTATAAAGCGCGAAAACACAATGGCTTTATATTAAATATTCTAGATTAGGGTGTAATGAAAAATAAAAAAAGGCCCTCTCTATGAAGCTAGAAAAAGCAGCGACAAAAAATGAGCCGTATGGATACAACTCAGAGCTGAGTTCCAGCGATGAACTCGAACTGAGTATAATCCAGTGGCAAAGCCCTCGTTACAATGTATGGCTTAAAGTAGTAGCCGTAATTGTAGTGGGGGTATTTTTATGTCAGCAGGTAGTTTGGGCCGGTGATATTAAAGATATTTTACCTGCTAATAAGGAGCAAGTAGAGACACCGAAGCAGACGTTAGAAGAAACGCAAGATGCCCAACAGAGAGAACAGGAACTGATGGAGGAAATGGAGCCCATAGAGCCCAAGCCTCTTTCTCAGGAACCCGCCGCGGAAGAAACCGAAAAAATAATAACGGAAGAAAAACCTGCAATTGACGAACAAGCAGTTACCGGGCAGGAAGTTACCCCGCAAGAAGTTGTGCCTGCTGAAGAAAAAACGGCCGTCGAAGAAACGCCTGAGGCCGTTACGACAGAAGAAGTCGCCCCTGTTACAGAAAAAGAAGTCCCTCAGGTAATCTCTGAAGAGTTGGAAAAAACCACACTTCCGGCAGAAGAAGAAATTTCGGCAGAGCCGAAACCGGCAATAGGAACGCAAATCGTCGACGCTGTTACGGCCTTTTTAGAAAAAGTAATAAGAGCTGAAAGTGCTCTTTATCAGAGACTCAGAGAGATTCTGGAAAAATATAATCCTCAGCTGCTTACTCAGGAGGGATTTGACAGCTTAAGAGCCTACCTGCTGAGCCAGGGCGAAAACATCGTAAACTGCGCTTCCTTTGCACTGGCAAAATTATTTGACCTAGCCGATAACTTCAGGATCGCTGCAACAACCATTCTTATCGACATATTCTATGGCGTACTGCTTCCGACTGCAAAAGGCATTTTACAGACCAGCCTTTTTGCCTTAAGAGAAGCAGCCCGGACGATCAAGGATGTTTCGCTTTACGCCATTGATGTCTCAGTGGAACAGCTTAAAGCCATAACCACCCCCGTAATCGCCTACATAAAAGACGGACACTACATCGTAATAAACACGGTAAAAAACAACGTCGTAACCTATATCGATGATTCCAAAAAAGTATTTACGGCTAAACTCGCGGACTTCGTGCAATACTGGAAAGGGGTTATTCTCTCGACGGTAAAACCGGAAGGAGCTCAGGAGCTTACTGAGGCAGAGCAAAAAGCGATACTTGGCGCGGGATTAACACAGCCGGAGGATTACGGATTTACGGTAGGCAGCACAGCAGACGGAAATGTATTGCTTGACAATGCAGCGGTGTATAGTGGTGACGAATACTCTCTCGTACTGAAAGGTAACGATAATGCGTATAGCAGTACATATGCGGAAAAAACTATTACGCTTACAGAGGCTACCCGGGTCAGTTTTGCCTGGATGGTGTCATCCGAATCAAACTACGACTGTCTGAAGTTCTACGTAGACGGCGTTATGAAGGATGAAATATCAGGCGAGACAGACTGGGCAGTCATGGCGTACGATCTTGGGGCAGGCGAACACATACTGCGATGGGAATATGTAA
>JAQUMG010000180.1 GCA_028718265.1 Candidatus Omnitrophota bacterium | reverse complement strand
TTGCCGCATTACTTGAACCGCCGCCAAGGCCGGCTGCGATCGGTATTTTTTTCTCTATATGAATGCTCACGCCTTTCGAAATGTTATAGGTGTTTTTTAAAAGGAGGGCTGCTTTATACGCGAGATTATTCTCGTTTAAAGGAAGTTTTTCATTATCGGAGGGTATGTTAATTTCGTTTTTGGCAAGGCTCTTTAAACGGATAATATCGCAGAGGTCTATCTTTTCGAATACAGTAATAATATCGTGGTAACCGTCTCTTCGCTTTCCGAAAACATCCAAAAACAAATTTACTTTCGCCGGAGAATGCAGTTCGATGTCTATCATTATTTCAGCTCACAGCTTTATGCTTTTTTCATCTTTATGGCAGCTTCGGACGCCTTAGCTATATCCTCGGCCAACAACTTAAAACATTTAAACAGCTGCTGGGGACTTCCCGATTGGCTGCAAGTAACCAGGCCCACCATCTTGACGGGAACCGGGCAATTCTGGGACAATACTTCGCTCACTGCACTGCCGAGCCCGCCGCGTATCGAATGCTCTTCTGCGGTAACTACGGCTCCTGTTTCTTTCGCCGCCTTTATAAGTATTGCTTCGTCAAGCGGCTTAAGCGTATGCAGATTGATGATGCGCGCGTTTATGCCTTTTTTCGACAAAAGTTCGGCGGCCTTAATGGCCTCGTACAGCATCTGGCCGCATGCTACTATAGTAACATCCCTGCCGTCACGAACAATAATGCCTTTGCCTATATCAAATGGGTCATTCTCTTCTGTCAGCACGGGAGACGCGTTTCTTCCCAATCTTATATAAACCGGCCCTTTCCATGCAGCGGCTCGTATAGTAGCTTTTCTGGCCTCTTCAAAATCCGACGGCACTATCATTGTCATGTTCGGCAGAACTCTCATAAGCGTTATTTCTTCCAATGCCTGATGCGTGTAACCGTCTTCGCCTACCGAAATACCGGCGTGAGTGCCTACGATCTTAACGTTCAGATTCATATAATCTACGGACACCCTTATCTGGTCCCATGCCCTGCCTGCCGCAAAGACACCGAAGGTACATGCATAAGGTATTTTTCCCGACAGCGCAAATCCTGCGGCGGCACCTATCATGTTCTGCTCAGCCACGCCAAAAGAGAAGAATCTCTCGGGAAATTCTTTCTTAAACCAGTGCGCTCTTACGGAATCAGTCAGATCGGCGGTCAAAACGATGACATTCTTATTTGTCTTGCCTAATTCGATAAGTCCTTTCCCGAAGCCGTTACGCGTTGATTCAAGTTTTAACTCGCTATTAACGCTTTTCATCCAACTCCTTCAAAGCCCTCTCAAGCTCTTCTTTTTTAGGCGCTATACCGTGCCATTCTACTTTATTTTCTATGAAAGAGACGCCTTTCCCCTTTATCGTATGCGCCAATATTACGGTAGGCCTCGCTTTTGTCTTCTCTGCCTCGTCGAGCGCATTCATAAGTTCTTCAATATTGTGGCCGTCGCACTCAATTACATTCCAACCGAAAGATGCCCACTTATCTTTGAGCGGGCTCATATCCATAACATCTTTACAGCATCCGTCTATCTGCAGTTTATTATGATCAACGATGCCGCATAAATTGCCCAATTTATAATGGTGCGCGCTCACAGCTGCTTCCCAAACCTGTCCTTCGTTGAGCTCGCCGTCGCCCATAATACAGTAGACTCTTGTATCTTTTTTATCCATCCTCGCAGCAAGCGCCATGCCGATTGATATCGATAGCCCCTGCCCAAGCGAACCCGTCGAAGCTTCGATGCCCGGAAGGCCGTATTGCGGATGACCCTGAAGCCGCGTGCCGAGTTTTCTTAAGGTCATAAGTTCTTCTTTCGGAAAATAACCGCGATCGGCCAGAACAGCGTATAGCGTCGGGCAGGCATGGCCTTTCGAAAGGACAAGCTTGTCGCGCATATCCCAGCCGGGGTTTTTCGGGTTATATCTCATCTTATAATAATAAAGGCTTATTACTATCTCGACTATCGATAATGACCCTCCGGTATGGCCGGAACCGGCCTCCGTCAGCATTTTTAAAACCGTCTTGCGTATCTCTTTTGCTTTTTCTTTTAAATCAGTTATCATAATCAATCACCCGGCGGGGACACTCTCCTTAAAAGACACTTGCGCTATTCGACGGAGGGTGTCCCCAGATTGTCTTTACCGCCGTCCGATGTCTTTTGGTTCAACTGCTAACGCTGTGGTTGCTCCTGCGTAACCTTCTTTATTTTATCTTCCACTGCTTTCTGGGTATTGTCGATTGCCAGCGATTTTTTCCACTCTGCTATTGCTTTGTCTGTCATGCCTTTTTTGTAATATACATCTCCCAAATGATCGCTTATTGTTTCATCATCATTTATCAGAGAAGCTGCCTTTTCAAGTTCCTTCAGCGCCTCGTCGGTCATGCCTTTTTTAAAGTACACCCATCCTAAACTGTCTATATAAGCTCCGTTTTTCGGGTCGGTCTCAAGTGCTTTCTTTACGAGTTCCATTGCCTCGTCAAGATTTTCGCCGCGCTCGGCAAACATGTATCCGAGATAATTACAGGCCTCGGCATTCCCCGGGTCTGATTCCAGTGTTTTTCTGAACGCTTTTACCGCCTCGTCTATACGGCCGCTTCTCTCATATGCGGCACCTAAAAAGAAATTGGCTTTCGGGTTATTCGGTTCTTCCCGGAGTATCTTCTGATATTGCTCTATAGCTGCGTCATATTTTTTATCGATCGAATAAGCATAACCTAAGGTGATATATAACTCTTCTTTTTTATTGATGTCTTTTGTAAGGGCGTCATTTAAAACGCTTATACCTTTTTCGTTATTCTTCTGTCTTATGTATATATACGCGAGATCAACGTAATAATCTGCGTTTTTCGGGTCAAGTGTTATCAGAAATTCATAGTTGTGTACCGCATCTTCGATCCTGCCCGCCTCATAATACACTCCGCCTATATGTTCGTAAATCCTTTTGTTCAGAGGATCTATCTTTAAAGCGGCCTCGTAACTTTTTATGGCATTTTCGTAATCCTTTTTGATTTCGTACAAAACTCCCAGGGCAAGATAGCCTTCTATGTAATCAGGTTCGAGCTCTATTGCCTTTTTAAAATTTTCTATCGCTTTATCTACGTTCTCTAATTTGGAATATATTATGCCGAGATTAAAATAAATTACCGGCGCCTTGCCGTCTTTTGTCTCAAGCAGCTTCTCGTATATCAACGCTGCCTCCAGCATTTTCTCCTGGATAACGTACAAATCCGCCAGCGAACTTAACGCCTTGAGGTTCCCGGGATCTTTTTCTATTACCCTGTTGTATTCTTTGGTTGCTTCGTCGAATTTTTTGAGTGATGTATAGGTAATGGCTTTTAGAAATCTGACTTCGAGATTGTCGGGGGAAAGTTTTTCTGCTTCGTCGAATTCCTTAAACGCCTCTTCCGGCTTTTCGCTTATCAGCATATCCGCGCCCAGCCGTATATGGAATAGCGCTTCAGTCGGGTCGCATTTTATAGCTTCCCTGTATTCTGCTATGGCTTTTTCTATTTTATCATCGTGGTCATAAATAATGCCCATTGAATAATGGGCAAGTGCCTGAGAAAAAGTATCGCTTTTCTCCAGTTTGATCCGGCTTGTCAAATCCTCGAGCTTTGCCTCTTTGCCTGCTAATAATCCTCTGAACAAAAATATCAGCAATAAGGCAAAAAATGACCACTTAGCTATTTTATTCCACACTTGATGAACCTATTTCGTTAAATTGGCGTTATTATCTCAGTCTCTTTTTATGTCTGTCTCTTCTGAGTCTTTTTTTTCTTTTGTGCTTAGCCATCTTTTTGCGTTTTCTTTTTCTACCGCAAGGCATTTTATTATCCTCCTTTATTCTATCACTTTATTTAGCGGATACTCAACGATTCCCTGAGCACCGGCTTTTTTTAGCTTGGGGATAAGAATCCGGACAACCTTTTCTTCTATTACGGTATCAACATCGCACCATTGATCGTCGGTAAGGCTTGCGATCGTCG
>JAQUMG010000179.1 GCA_028718265.1 Candidatus Omnitrophota bacterium | reverse complement strand
ATACGACATTCGTAGCCAAAAAGCCTCTTTTAAGCATTTCTTGCGTAAAGACCGTTTTTATCGCCAAGGGATCTTTTTCCTTGATGTCCAAGCTGAGAATAGCCGGCAAACCTACTATGTCTATATCAAGCGCATACTTGTCAAATATTTTCTTTAAACCCCTGGTAATGCGCTTTCCGGTGCTGATTAAATGCTGAGGGACATTCCTATTTTTAAAGGCCTTTATGACCTCAAGCGCCGCCGCAAGGCCGACACGTTCCGTCCAATAGGTACTGCTGATAAAAGTCATTTGTGCGGCTTCCATTATATTTTTTTTCCCAATAATTGCGGCAATAGGATACCCATTACCTAATGCTTTCCCTAGAATAGCGATATCGGGATTAACGCGGTATAATAAATGCATCCCTCCTGTTGTCACCCGAAAACCCGAAGAAACTTCGTCAAAAATAAGAACTGCTTTAATCTTACGCGCTATACCCTTTACGGCTTTCAAGAATTGACAATCTACTTTTTTGTGTCTTCCGACTTCCATTATTATGACGCCGATTTCTCCGGGGTTTTTCAACACCAAATCTTCTAATTCTTTAATCTCCCCATAATTAAAGGGCAAAGACGTTCCTTTTAAGGCGCGGGGAACTCCGGCAGGAGCTAAGCCGGGAAGAAGCTGTCCGTCCAGATTAGCCGAATCGGCCAAGTTTGCGCTCAGATACCAATCATGCCATCCGTGGTATCCGCAAAAAGCCACCTTATCTTTTTTAGCATGCGCCCTGGCTATCCTTACGGCTATGGCACAAGCTTCACCTCCGGTCCTGGCAAATCTGGCCATCTGGGACCAAGGATGAAGCTGAATAAGTTTTTCAGCAAGCTCAACCTCCTCGTAACAGTTAAATGTAGACATACTTCCCAGGTCGATTGCTTTTTTGACCGCCTTATTCACTGCCGGATCGGCATAGCCAAGCACACATGAACCAATGCCCATAATGCTCATGTCATAACAGTGGTTCCCGTCTAAATCCCAGACCTCGCATCCTTTAGCTTTTTTGTAATAAGCCGGCCAACCGCCAGGCAAGAACATCTCTGACCTTTTGGACAACAACTGGTTTCCCCCGGGTATCAGCTTTTTAGCCCTATTCCATAAATTCTGACCGCTTTTATTCATCTTTTCGCTCCCGTCCACTTATAAGGCAGAATCACATCTTCATCATCAATACTCAAACTATCCAGCTTATCGATCATGCTGTTTATTTTTTCTGCCAAGCTGATGTCGCGCAAATTATCTTTTAAATGGCCTATTCCATCAATGCCAATAACCACTTTATCAACAAAAGGATTAAGCAGCGCAAAATTCAGGCAAATCGAATTTATTGATACGTCATTTTCAGCGGCTATGCTGCGTAAAAGTAAAAGGCACTCTTTAGCTTTATCAAGGTTACCATGAAGGTTTTGGGGGTCTAAAAACGCCAATCCCTGCAAAAACACGGAACGCACATGGATCTCTACCCCTTTGGATTTCAAAGTTTTAAAATAGCCTGCAAACCTCCTGTCAAAGATACTATAAGGCATTTGGATTATGTCAAATCTAACGCCGTTTGAAAGAAGAGTTTCAAGTTCCTCGGGATTATAAAGCGAGAACCCTATTTTTTTGACCATTCTTTTATCTTTCAGCCCTTTCATTTGTTCCCACAAACCTTTATTCAGCAGATAGTCCTCAAACTTATGAATAAGGTAACCATAGAGACTATCCATTTTTAAATCAGAAAGGGATTCCAAAAATACTTTCTCAACCTGCCCGGAAAAATTATTGCCGATAGCCGGCATTTTAGAAACAATCTTGAAAGAGAGGGATTCTTTCTCGATTACCTGGCCTAAAACCTTTTCACTTTCTCCATAAGAATGAGCTGTATCTAAAAATTCTACCTTTTTAGAATTTGCCAACTCTATAATTTTGAAGACCTCCGCCTTGTCAACTTTTCCGCGGCCGTTGGCAATGCCGTAATCTAGCCCGAATTGAACCGTACCCAAAGAAATCTTGCTCAATAAGTTCATATTTTCCTGGTTATTTTTCGCTTCTGAACATCGGTACTATAAAACCGTAGAGTATTTTGATACCAATGGCTTCATCGCGCTATTTTTTCCCATAAGGCAGTTATAGCACAATGTCCCTTCTATATTTGACGACAAGTGTTTATTGCGCATATCAACCGCAATTTTAGATGCCCATGCATCCTTAAGAGAAGTATAGTTTAAATCAGACACGGCAAGGTAATTTTGGTAATCAACGCAACATAGCGTAAAATAACCTTCATGGCTGACATGAAAACGATTAAACAGCATGCTGCAGGGAGTGTTTCTTACAGCATGGGATTTACTCTCATTATTCATATAACCGCCCTGATTTCCAGCCGTTACAAAGACTATGTCATCAGCTATTTTACCGATTGTGTCCACGGCATGGCCCTTTTCACCATAACTCATATCAGTTAAAACACAACTTACGCCAATATTAAATTTCATATTATTCCTGTCTCTAAAAATTCTAGCCTGTTTTAAGTTTTCTATGACTCTATCAAAATCATCTTTTCCGTGAATCAACTTATATGTTTCTCTTGTAGCTGCGTTTATTGAGAATTTTATTGAATTTAATCCCGCGGAAATTAAACTCTTTACTTTATCAGGAGAAGCCAACGCGCCATTAGTAGTGATATATATATAATCGTAGCCGGTTTCTTTCGCTAATTTAATATACTGTTCTATATTCTTAAATAATAATGGCTCTCCGGTTGCATAAAAGCCGACTTCTCTTGCTCCCAGCTCATAAGCTTCTTTCAGAATAGATTCCAACAATTTGGGATTAATATTCCCTTTTTTGCGGGTTGAGCGGCTATTGAAACAAAACGAGCAACGATGATTACACCGATTAGTCAGCTCTATTAACATAATTTTCGGGAATGGCGGCAATGGCAACAAAATATCACGAGAAACAGTATAAGTTTCCATCATTTTCTTTTGAAGAAGGTTAATTTTCGCTGTATTCATAAGCTGCTCCTTAATCGCCTTCCTTGTTTTAGATAATTCTCTATAAAAAGTGAAAACCTGCTATCAAAGCTGGCCTTATCGTGATAAACGATATACTTGACATCTTTCCTTATTTTCTCTGCTAAATCCGGGGTCTCGACTATTTTTAAAAATTCATCAAACTTCCCGAGAAGCTCTTCTTTCTTTCGGCAAAAAACAACCCAATCGAAACGTAATAAATCAGAAATATGCTCGGCCTCTAATATATGTTCAAAATCCCAATCATGCACTCCGTCGGAAAAAGCTAAAACAAAAGAAGGCTTTCCGCAAACAGCTGCTTCCAAAAGCATAGTGGAAAATGGGGTTATTATACCGTCAACGTTATTCAGTAATTCCAAATAATACTCCATCGGCTCATACTCGCTTTTGCCGCTAGTGTCACCTATCTGTTTCGAATCAAGCATGACATTCTTAAATTCGCTTTGTTTAAATTTGTATCCACACTTGCGAGGGTGTTGCTTAGGATGAGGCCGGTATATTATTTTTACTGGTTTCCGGGAAATAGAGCTGATCTGTTTATCTATAAGTTTAAGCGGCGTCAATTCGTCATAAGCGATCCCTGCTCCGGCAAACAATAAATTTATTGTTTTCAAAGAATCATAGCGGCTACTAGTTGCGGGCTTACCTTGATAATCAAAATAGGCCTGAAAATGCGACACTCCTACTATGCTGACCCGTGTTTCGGGGATCTTATGAAAATCTACCGCTAAGCGCCGCATCTGTTCTCCCCAGACACAGACGTGGTCAGGAATAGCGCGTAAGATCCCTTTTCTTGAAAGATAATCCCAATGCGCAACCGGCATAATGGTCTTGATTTTTAATCGGCGCGCGGCATTAATTGCCTGCAACCCGAAAGAATCAAAGGTACAGCCGGGGACGACAACGACCGCGGGTTTTATTTTTTTAAATGTTCTTAATATTTCCGCGTCGCAACGTATAATGACCTTGTCAAAGCACCACATTATAAATTCATATATCAATGGTAAAGACAAC
>JAQUMG010000178.1 GCA_028718265.1 Candidatus Omnitrophota bacterium | reverse complement strand
AAAAGGGCGAAATTGTCCGAGGCGACGCGGTAGCGTCAGCCGAGTTATTTCGCCCCCGATTTTTGGCGAAGCGAGAAGCGTTAAGAAATTTTGTAGACGCGAGCGGAATATCGCAGTTAAAGCGTATATGTTGAGTGCCAACGCGAGTGGAATATCGGTACTCGTTCTTGACTTAGCCATATCGGTATGCTATAGTGTTGCGGAATAAACGGGGAATGAGATGAACCTGCCGAACAAACTCTCTGTAGCAAGGCTGTTATTAACGCCCGTATTCGTAGTCAGCGTTGTGTATCATACGGAAGCGAACCCGATACTGGCCAATCTGCCCCTGATAGTATTTTTGACGGCGATAGCAACCGATGCGCTTGACGGATTTATCGCCCGGAAATATAATCAGATTACTTCATTCGGCATATTGCTGGATCCGCTGGCAGATAAATTCCTGCTTATAGTATCATTTATAACGCTTTCGCTTGCAACCACAACGCTTCCGCATCTCAGGATACCGCCGTGGGTTTTAATAATCGTTCTGACGAGAGATCTGTTTATACTTATAGGCGCGGCAGTAATTTATATGGTGTTCGGATACGTCGAGTTTAAGCCGAGCATGCTGGGTAAAATTGCAACAGTTTTTCAGATGCTTACTATTTTAGCGGTACTGTTGAGATTAGACTATTCCGGTATCGTGTGGACGCTGGCAGCCTTTTTTACAGTGGTTTCCGGCATACATTATTTAATAAGAACCAGCGGGTTATTACATGGCAAAGCAAAAAATATATAGAGTCTGCATAGTCGGCCGGCCGAATGTCGGGAAATCGACTCTTTTCAACAGGATCGTCGGGCGGAGACAGGCGATAACAGAGCCTTTGGCGGGTACCACGAGGGACAGGGTCAGCGTTGTGGTAAACATGGATAATGCTATTTTTGAACTCGTAGATACCGGTGGTTATGAACTCGGGAAAAAAGACAGCATTACTACGCTGGTAAAAAAACAGATCGAACTTGCAATCGATAAAGCGGACGCGGTACTTTTTGTGTGCGATGTTACAAGCGGGATAACACCGCAGGATAACGAAATATTATCCATACTCAGAAAATCGGGCAAAGAGATAATCCTGGCCGTAAATAAAGTGGATAATGCAATGCTCGAGAAAAATGTAGGCGAATTCTATGATTTCGGCATCGAGAATTTTTATCCCGTATCCGCAATGCATAACGTCGGCATATCGGATTTGGTTGCCAGACTGGTGAAAAAGGCAGGTCCCGCCGCAGCGCCGGACGCAGGTATTTCCATAAAGATAGCCGTAGTCGGCCGTCCTAACGTCGGAAAATCTTCTTTTATAAACAAGATAGTCAGAGAAGAAAGAGTTATAGTACATGAAGAACCGGGTACTACAAGAGATGCGGTAGATATCCGCATGGAGAAAAGCGGCGACGATTTTACATTTATAGACACCGCAGGCATGCGCCATAAAAGAAAGATAAAAGAGCCCGTTGACGCGCATAGTTTATTAAGAGCCGAAAGCAGCATAAAGCGCAGCGATATATGCCTGGTAATGATAGACGGATATGAGGGGCCTACGGTAGATGATATAAGAGTCATAAGCCTTGTTGAGGAAAACGGGAAAGGCTGCATACTCTTAGTCAATAAATGGGACCTGGTTTCGGGCATAGATATGCCTAAATATGAGGGGGCGCTTGTAAAGAGGATGAATTTCCTGAAGACTGTACCCATACTGTTTGTATCGGCAAAGACAGGGCTTAACGTAGAAGAGGTATTCGGGCTTATAAAATTGGTAGATAAGAATATGAAGACAACTTTTTCGCAGGAGCAGCTCGATAATATTCTTAATCTTATGCAGAGGACCTCAAGGCTGCCGTTGGTTCGTGCCGGTAAGATGATAGAAATCCGCAGCATGAAACAGGAGGGCATCGCGCCGCCGGTGTTTACCATTCATGTCAATACATCAGCGTTCGTACCGGACGAATACGTGGAAAACGTAAAAAATATATTACGCGAAGAACTGGGAGTAATCGGAACGCCGATCAGGATAAAAATAAAACGAAAATAATGCAGGAGAAGAAATGGTAATGATATTACTTGGTATAATCGCCGCGTATCTGGTGGGATCTATACCGACGAGTTATTTAATAGGAATGTTAAAAGGCATAGATGTCAGGAAGCACGGGAGCGGTAATGTCGGCGCGACAAATGTGTTGCGGGTGATGGGAAAATTACCTGCCGTTATTACTTTGATCGTCGATATCGGCAAAGGCGTTGTGGCGGTTACGCTGATAGCCATGTTTTTTTATCAGAAAAATCAGGCGATCAGCTATAGCGTTTTCAGGGCAATACTCGGCCTTGCCGTAATAGCCGGGCACGACTGGACAGTTTTTCTGAAATTCAAAGGCGGTAAGGGTGCTGCGACATTTATAGGTGTCTTCGTAGTTATTTTTCCGGCCGGATTATTGGCAGGCTTAATTGTATGGCTTGCTGTGGTTTGGGCAACAAAATATGTTTCACTCGGATCGATCCTGATGACAATATGTGTACCTGTCGTTGCAGCCGCTAGCGGATCAAGGATAGAGGTCGTACTTTTATCTGTAACTTCTTGTATGATAATATGTTATAAACATAAGGAAAACATCGGCAGGTTGCTATTGGGCACGGAAAGTAAAATAGGTAAAAAATAGTGGGTGTTAAAGATTAGCATTCAAAAAAGTTAGTTTTTCCATATTGACTTTAGCGATTTTTTATGATATACTTCTATTGACCTAGGAAAGGGCTCTTTTTTATTGACCTTAATTTAGCACTTTTAAAAAGTTTTTCATTATCTCAGGAGGCCGCCAAAATAGGCGAGATGCTAAAATGAGAGAAATACTATACAAAAACCTGACCAATACAGATAATAGGAAAAGGGACCTCTGCATACGCGAAGTCGTCGAGAAAGACGGCATTACGGCGAGGATAGAGAAGAGATGCGTCTATTTTGTCCGCGAGATAATATGCATAAAGGACCCATCCGATGTGGAATGCCTGAAAGGCCTTAAGGAAACTAACGACGCATGGAAGAAAAGGCATTTTCATGTATTAAGGAAACATAACTCCGATACCGGCGAAGATAAGTTGACCTGTAAAATCGCCGGAACATTATACGCAATTATAGGCCGCTATGTGTTTTGCGTGGCCTTTATACATTCGCTGAAAATCGATTTGTCGGCCTTAACCACCGGCAATACGATGACCTAATACGACCAGGCAAATTCATCACTCTGTAGCAGCTGGGTAGCGGTGTAGAAAATCCTCGGATTTTTCCGGGGATTTTTTATTGGCGTGCGCGTGGCAGGAATGTTAAGCGTGCAAAAATTTTGTACATAATGTAAAATTTATATTGCTTTTCCGATACTTGTGATGTATGCTATAATTACACTAAGCAGAATGTATACCTCCCCTTAACAGGTAAACCCGGCAGACATATAATTTGAAACAGCAGAAAAAGGCCCGCTATCTATCATGAAAAGAAAATTAAAAAGATTTTGTTGGTTGATTTTTCCCATATTGATCGGTATGGGAATTGTTTCTTGGGCGGATACTGCCAAAGCAGCCGAAATCATTGTTGATGACCAGAGTTCCGGTTTTAGCAGATATGGGACGTCCTCTTATTGGAAAGAAGCTTCGATTGGCTATAATAGCCATATGTTTTATACCTACAACGGGCAAAGCGCAG
This sequence comes from Candidatus Omnitrophota bacterium, assembly GCA_028718265.1. The sequence goes on along the minus strand of JAQUMG010000178.1, from coordinate 366 downwards.
TTGACAATTATGCGATATGGCAACCGAATCTTTCCGGCGCCGGAGCCGGCACAGGAACCTATGCGGTATCTGTCTATATTCCCGGTAATTACGCAGATACAACAAACGCGACTTATACTATTTTCCACAATGGCGCTAACGATACCCGAACCATAAACCAGGCCGATTATACTAACGAATGGGTGTCATTGGGAAATTTTTATTTCTCTACGGGAGGAAGCGAATATGTCAAATTGGTTGACAAAACTGGCGAGGCGAATGCTACAAAAAGGGTTGGTTTCGACGCGGTAAAATGGGTTAAGATCAATCAACTACCCACTGCTTCTTTGTCTGCCAGTCCTCTCTCCGGAACCGCTCCTCTTGCCG